>CAYVSF010000063.1:0-10008 GCA_964453775.1 uncultured Bacteroidales bacterium | reverse complement strand
TTGATCCAATATCTCCTTGCTAATAACTTTCCACTCCCTGTGTTCCCCCAGTTCGTCCTCCAGTCGTTTGGCAAGCCTGTTCGCAATGGTTTTCCCCTGACAACCGTACTCACGGGAGATAGTAACCACCGGACCACTCTTTTTTTTAGGTTTTGGGGTCTTCTTGGGCACATGCCGTTCTTCAAGGTATTTAAGTAAAATATTTGCCATAATTACAAATTCACTGATTGATTTATTCAATAAATTTATTCATTTTTAATGACCTTTCAAAAAGCTTTTGCCTATTTAAGCACTGAAATAACCAGAATAAAACGGTAAATACAAGCCTTTTCAGCTTTAAGGTTTTCCATTAAAAAAATATTCTTTAATTTTCACCACTCATAAAACCAAACCATAAAATCTAAGCATATGAAAAAAATAGTATTCGTAATGATTTCTGCAGCCCTTTTAATGGGAGGTTGTAGCGAGAAATCAGGAAAAGATTTGGAAAATCCCCTTTTAACAGAATTTGATACACCCCATGAAGTTCCTCCCTTTGCAACAATAAAAACAGAACACTTTATTCCTGCTTTTGAAGCGGCCATTGAAGAACATAATAAAGAAATTGAGGCTATTGTCAATAATGAAGAAGAGCCTGGTTTTGAAAACACCTTGGTAGCAATGGACAATAGTGGGATGCTATTGGATAAAGTAAATGGTGTATTTGACAACTTAACCAGCTCAGAAACAAGCGATAAACTTCAAAAAATCGCCAAAGAAGTTTCACCCATGCTTTCAAAACATTCAGATGACATTAAGCTGAATCAGGAGCTTTTTAAGAGGGTGAAATCGGTCTATGATAAAAAAGAATCCCTGGATCTTAATCAAGAGCAGAAAATGCTGCTCGAAAAAACGTACAAAGATTTTGTTCGAGGCGGCGCTAATCTTCCGGAAGATAAAAAGGCCAGACTACGTGAAATTAACTCAGAGTTGTCACTTCTTTCTCTCGAGTTTGGAGACAACCTGTTAGCTGAAACAAATTCATATCAACTTGTGATCGAAAATGAAGCTGATTTAGCAGGACTTCCCGAATCGGTTATTGCAGGAGCAAAAGAAACTGCAGAAACAGAAGGTCTGGAAGGAAAATGGGTATTTACTCTGCAAAAACCCAGTATGATCCCATTTCTTCAATATGCCGATAACAGAGAACTCAGAGAAGAGATTTACACTGCTTACTTAAACAGAGGGAACAACGATAATGAGTATGACAACAAGGATATCATAAAAAAAATGGTGAACCTCCGCGTAGAAAAGTCTCATTTATTAGGGTATGAAGCACATGCTGATTTCGTTCTTGAAAAAAATATGGCCAATACACCGGAGAAAGTATTTGATTTTCTATACGATCTCTGGACACCTGCTTTAGAACGAGCGAAACAGGAAAGAGCCATGATGCAGGAAATGATTGATAAAGAAAATCATGATTTCCAGTTAGCCTCCTGGGACTGGTGGTATTATGCCGAAAAAATCAAAAAAGCAAAATATGACCTTAGTGAAGACGAATTGCGCCCCTATTTTGAACTTGAAGCCAGCTTAAATGGCATGCTCGATGTGGCCAATAAACTCTTTGGAATTACATTTGAAGAAAAAGAGGACATTCCTGTATACCATAAAGATGTTAGAGCTTTTGAAGTATATGAAAGTAATGGTGAACTTGTGGGTGTTCTTTATATGGATTTCTTTCCAAGGGCCAGCAAAAAGGCGGCGCATGGATGAACGCTTATCGCAAACAGTCCAGAAGAAATGGGGAGAATATTCGTCCTATTATCACAACCAACTTTAACTTCACAAAACCAACCGGAGATAAACCTGCCCTCCTCAGCCTCGATATGTATAGCACGCTCTATCATGAATTTGGACATGCCCTTCACGGCTTGCTCTCCGATTGCACGTATCACAAATTATCCGGAACATCAGTGCCCCGGGATTTTGTGGAATTGCCCTCTCAAATTATGGAAAACTGGGCCAACCATCCATCGGTAATGAAAAGCTATGCTAAGCATTTTGAAACTGGAGAAGCAATTCCTGATGAGCTTGTCAATAAAATCAAAAAAAGCGGGCTGTTTAACCAGGGATTTGCAACTGTTGAATATTTAGCTGCATCCATTTTGGATATGAATTATCATGCCCTGACGGAGAAGAAAGACATTGATGTATTGCAATTCGAGGATAAGGTGCTAAGCGACATTGGCCTTATCCCTGAAATCGAATCACGCTATCGCAGTACTTATTTTGCCCATATTTTTAGTGGAGGTTACTCGGCCGGCTACTACAGCTATATTTGGGCTGCTGTGCTGGATGCGGATGCTTTCGCTTACTTTAAAGAGTCCGATATTTTTGACAAAGATAAAGCGCAATCCTTCCGCGAAAACATCCTCTCGAAAGGCGGTACACTTCCTCCTATGGAAATGTACAAAAATTTCAGAGGACAGGAACCCTCTCCGGAACCACTGTTGGAACGCAGAGGATTGAAATAAATTAGATAAAGGCTTCTCAATTGGGAAGCCTTTTTTTAACTTTATGCTGTATGAAAGAGCATTTTTTTATCACCGGATTGCCCCGCGCCAGAACTTCATGGCTGGCTAATTTTCTAACGCATACCAACAGCCATTGTTACCACGAAGCAACACGGTTTTGTTCCAATATGGAGGATCTGGTGCACGCTATGAATAACCATCCGGCCCATGTGATAGGAAATGCCGATACAGCTTTACTCTTTATTTTTGAGAAATTGCATCATGCCTTTCCAAAAGCTAAATTTATTTTGATTGACCGGGACCTCCATGAAACCATCGATAGTTTTTTGGGTTTCTACCATTCGCAAAACTACTTTGAGATCTTAAAGTGGCTGGATAATCTTTATGAACTAAAAAACCGACTGGTGAAGCGCTATAATTTTACCATTATCCAGCATGAAGACCTGAATGAAATGGAGACCTGCAGGCACATTTGGGAATACCTGATCCCTGACACGCCTTTTGACGAAAAAAGATGGAACCTGCTGGATGAACTCTACATCAACAAAAACACCCATAAAAACCGGATTAATATGCTGGAAGACAGCATTTATGCGAAATACATGTTTCCAGGGGACAGCTCCTGAAAAAGCACCCCAAAAATCAATACATCCAAATCATCGTATATATTTTTAAAATCCGTAAGTTTTAAAAACAAACGCCAGCAATACAAAATGGTGTTGCGAAAGATTAAAGGATGCGATTCCTTCTCTAACTCGTTTAGGCATATGCAGCAATCGTGTTTTGCATACTATTAGTCCGATTTTTCTTTAAGAATATCGGCGAATGTTAGATGGGCACTTTTAGAATTCTGTAAAACTAATTTCTCAATGAGCCCACTTACAACAATTACCTCAAAAGCACATAGATCACATTCTGCCACATGCTTCTTCCAAACTCCTGGCAATTCGCGCTCTGTCCTTGAATTAAGAGCTTCAGCGAATTGTGCAACTTAATCTTCGGTCACATACCTAGCGAATAAAAAATACAATTATAAGGTGATTCCTAATCCCGGTTATTAACTTTCAATGTGAATAAATCGGGGATAAAGGGAGGGCGCTTCAATTTGATTTAATCAAGAGGTTTCCTATCTTCACTACCTTATTTGCATTATCTATACTAAAGCATTGTGCCATGAGAAAAATAATCCTCACTCCTTTTAGCTTTCTGGTTCTTACACTTTTATTCATTGATTCAACCTATAGCCAGCAAAATAGAAAGGAATTCACCCTGGAAAACTCAAAGATCATTTTTTCGGTTATACTTGAGGATGATCAGCTGGTTGCTGAAGAAATAACTTCAAAGCCCGGGTGTTTTAAAAATTACCCGGATGAAACATTTCAAATGAAAACAGACGGGAACTTTCAGCTGGATCTGTTTTGGTCGCATTGGCGGGCCCCCGGCAAAAACAATAATGCCGACAACAGAATGCTGCTGGACAAGCACGATTTTCAGCTAAGCGATGTCAAATCAGAAAAAAGAGCAAACAAGAAAATATTAATACTTCAATTTGAAAGCGAAACCACACTTGAGGCCAGGGTAATTTACAGCCTTAATAGCAACAGCTTTTATGCGAATAAGAAAGTAAGCCTGCGCGACAGCATTTATGGAGAGCACTTCCTGCACAGTCTGCATACGCTAAATCATCTGATAGCCGGAAAAAACAATCAGATTTTAAAAGAAGGGGGATTTGGGCAGCCTGCAGTGGTTACCGGCAATAATTCAGCTGCCTTTTTCGGACTGGAATATCCAACAGCCGTAAACACGGCAAGCGAAACAGAGAATGGAAGGATCCTTATCAGTTCAGAAGAACTTTACGGCGAGCAAATAAGCCAAAAATGGACCGAAACGGAAACTGCCGTAATCGGAATAGCTCCAAAGGAAGAAGTCTATTACCAGTTCATGCAGTACGTGAAAGCCATCCGGGTTGCACCAACAAAACCCTATACCTTATATAATAGTTGGTACGATTTGAGGGCTGTGGACTATCCCAGGTCTATCCCTGAAGAACATATTATGAATGAAGAGAACATCTTCCGCATGATACGCCTGTTAAAGGAAGAGATGATAGAAAAGCATGACATTCAGCTGGATGCTTTTGTGCTGGATGATGGTTGGGATGTTTACGAGAGCGATTGGGTTTTGCGCGAAGAACAATTCCCCAATGGAATGAAAAACATTGCAGAAAAGCTGGAAGAAACCCAAACCGATTTGGGGATTTGGTTTGGGCCAACCGGAGGATACTCCAGCAGAATGCGACGGATTAACTGGATGAAAGCACACGGTTATGAAGCCATTACCAACGAATACAGGTATAACTCGGCCTATTTGTGCCTGGCCGGGGAGAAGTATGGCCGCCTATTCAAAAAACGCATTACCAACTTTGTTGCCAGGGATCAGGTAAGCTACTTTAAATGGGACGGAATCCAGTTCTCCTGCTCTGACCCCACACATGGTCATCCTACAGGATTATACTCCAGAAAGGCGGTAATGGAATCGGTGATTGACAAATGCGATGCCGTAAGGGCAATCAATCCTGATGTGTACTTGAACATCACTTCCGGCACGTGGCTGAGTCCCTGGTGGGTACAATATGCCAACCAGATTTGGATGGATGGCGGGGATTATGGCTATGCCGATGTGCCCTCTTACAGCAGAAGGGATGCTGCCATCACCTACCGGGACTTTGTACTCTACGATGATTTTAAAAACAAGGATCTATGGTTTCCCATTTCTAATTTAATGACCCATGGTATTATCAAAGGAAACCTGCAATTACTTGGAGGCGCAGAAGAACCCATTGATAAGTTCACAGACAACGCCCTGCTCTACTTTGCCAGGGGCGTATCGATGTATGAATTTTATATTTCACCACTCCTGCTCACCGAAGCTGAATGGGAAGCACTGGCGCAATCCCTGCATTGGGCAAAAGCCAATTTTGACATCTTATCGAACACCCAAATGATTGGAGGGAATCCCACAAGAGGTGAAAGCTATGGTTATGCTCATTTCAAAGGAGATGAGGGAATTGTAGCTGTGCGAAACCCCAATATTGACCAAAAGTGTATTGATTTTCTGCTGGATCATAACAATGGATTGAATATCAGGGCAGATTCTCTGGTCGTTGAACGTATCTATCCCAATCGTTGGATAGCCCCTAAGCTCTATGCCGCCGGTGACAATGTACATGTTTGTTTGCCTTCCTACGAAACAGCTGTTTATAAGATTTACCCGCTAGAAAAAACTACAGAAGCGCTTCCTGCTAATATCCTCTTTTCAAAAAATGGAGAAAATGAAACAACACGCTACACATTTTACGAAAAAACAGGAAAGCCCCTATTGCTGAATCAAGAAAACCTGGACGGGGAAGAATTAAACGCATATACGACTGCCTTGGATCAGGCTCCGGAAATCGACAGGAAACTGGTCACTTACTGGAAGGTGGATAAAAAGACATCCAATAAGATTGATCTGGAATTTAGTCAGATGGAGGAATATTCCTCGCTTCAGTTGGGTGTGCTGATAAATCCTGAAGATGCGAATGCCATTACCCCTGCTTTAAAAATAAAGCATAAAAATGAAAGCCACATCCCAAAATTAAACGGCGAAGAACTTCCGGAGAAGGAGCGCATGCAAAAAGGGGAACGGCTCTGGTACACCCTATCCCTGCAGAAAGGAATGCAAAAGCTTGAACTGCAGTTTGAAAAAATGGAAGAACAGGGATGGAATGGGAAGGTGGAAATCTATTTGATAGGGAACAAACAAATGGAAGGAAAAGTGATAAAAACCAACGCAAAGACTTGGAAAGAAGAAGTGATGCCACCCCTTCCCTATCCTGCGGATAAAATTAAAGTGCATCAAAAAATTGGAAATGTTGTTTTGAAAATCCTATAAACTAAACGACCCGGTATGAAAAAAATAAACCCAGGCCTTATTTTATCAGCGCTCCTGATGATGTCGATGATGAGCTGCAAAAATGAAATTGCTCCTCCGGAAGAACCGGTGGATATCATTCCCAAACCCACAGCCATAAAATACTATGAAGGAAATTTCGATCTCTCTAAGCCAGTAAAGATTTTGAAGGATCAGGAAATCTATCTTTCAAAAACCCATTTGGATAAGTTACGATCGAAATTGAGTCAACAAAATACAGAAAAAGGCGCTGGAACCATTGTTTTCCAGCTCGCGGAAGAAGAAAAACTGGGTGAGGAAGGGTACCAACTCAAGATTGAGAAAAACCGTATTCAAATTCTTGCAAAGGCAGAGCCCGGATTGTTTTATGGCTTGCAAAGTTTGTTGCAGCTCATCCAAAAATCAGAAAATAATAATATACCCTGCATGGAGATTACAGATGTTCCGGCATTTGAGTGGAGGGGAATGCATTTGGATGTGTGTCGACATTTTTTTCCGGTGGAATTTGTAAAAAAATACATCGACCTGCTGGCCATGCATAAAATGAACAGCTTTCACTGGCATCTTACCGAAGACCAGGGCTGGAGAATTGAAATAAAGCAATACCCCAAACTAACCGAAGTGGGCTCGGTTCGTGAAGCCACAATGTTAGGCAAAAATTGGGATGAGTTCGACGGGCAACCCCATGGCGGGTATTATACGCAGGAAGAAATAAAAGAAGTTGTAGCCTACGCCAAAGAGCGCTACATCACCATTGTTCCGGAGATAGAAATGCCGGGTCATTCGCTGGCAGCACTGGCTGCCTATCCCGAATACGGATGCACCGGCGGGCCCTATGAAGTGGCCAAAACCTGGGGTGTATTTGAAGATGTATACTGTGCAGGCAAGGATTCCACCTTTATTTTTCTGCAAAATATTTTGAGCGAAATAATTGAGCTCTTCCCCGGGGAATACATCCATATTGGAGGGGATGAATGCCCCAAAACCCGCTGGGAAGAATGCAAAGACTGCCAGGCCAGGATTAAGGCGGAAGGCTTAAAAGATGAAGCCGAATTGCAGTCCTATTTTGTCCGGCACATCGAGCAATTCTTACTAAAAAACAACCGCAAACTGATTGGCTGGGATGAAATTCTGGAAGGGGGCCTTGCAGCTGAAGCCACGGTGATGTCCTGGCGGGGAGAGTCCGGTGGCATAGAAGCAGCCCATATGGGGCATGATGTGGTGATGTGCCCCAACGATATCTGCTATTTCGACCACTACCAGGAATCGCCTGAAAAAGAGCCACTGGCTATTGGAGGACTTACAACCCTGGAAGATGTGTACCACTATCATCCCGTTCCTGAAGAACTGGAAGCAAAACAACAGCATCATATTCTTGGAGCACAGGGAAACCTGTGGACCGAATACATCTCTACGGCAGAAAAGTTGGAATATATGGCTCTGCCGCGTTTATGTGCGCTTTCCGAAGTGGTCTGGACGGAGCAGGGAAAGAAAGACTGGGAAAGCTTTAGCAGTCGAATGGACAGGCATTACAGCTATTTGGACAGCTACAATTACAATTATCGAAAAGAAACAAAATAACTTAACCTACAGAAATGGCTTTAAATACTACCGATTGGATCATTGTCATACTTTTTTTCATTGCATTAATTACCATTGGCATTTTGGCCGGACGGAAAGCCGGGAAAAACACCAGTGAATTTTTCCTGTCGGGGCGAAATATGCCCTGGTGGCTATTGGGTGTCTCCATGGTGGCCACCACCTTTTCCTGCGACACCCCAAACCTGGTGACCGACATGGTGCGGCAAGGCGGAGTTGCCGGAAACTGGCTTTGGTGGGCTTTCCTGCTCACCGGGATGCTCACGGTATTTATCTATGCCAAACTTTGGAACCGCTCAAAGGTAATGACCGACCTGGAATTTTATGAAATCCGCTACAGCGGGAAAGTGGCCGCATTTCTGCGGGGCTTTAGAGCAGTGTACCTGGGCGCCTTGTTTAATATCCTGGTGATTGCCTCGGTTTCCATTGCACTGATTAAAATTGGCGGGGTGATGCTGGGCTGGTCTCCGGCTAAAATATTAATCATAGCTGCTATTGTCGTCGTTTTTTACAGTACCATCGGAGGGTTGAAAAGTATTCTTTTTACCGATTTCTTCCAGTTTAGCCTGGCCATGGCCGGAGCTATTGGGGCAGCCATTATTTTGGTGCGCAATGAAGCAGGCGGCTTGGAGGCTATGTTAAGTCACCCACAGGTAGCGGATAAACTAAGTATCCTGCCCGATTTGAGCAACCGGGATATGGTTATCAGCTTGCTGGTAATTCCGCTGGCCGTGCAGTGGTGGAGTGTTTGGTACCCCGGTGCCGAACCCGGTGGTGGGGGATATATAGCACAACGGATGCTGTCTGCAAAAGATGAAAAGAATGCCATGGGCGCTACCCTCCTCTTTAATTTTTTCCACTATGCCCTGCGTCCCTGGCCATGGATATTAGTGGCCCTGGCGTCGCTGGTGGTCTTCCCCGATTTACAGTCGCTGCGAGATGCCTTTCCCAATTTAGGCCCGCAATACATCAAGCACGACTTTGCCTACCCGGCCATGCTTCGTTTATTGCCGCACGGCTTTTTAGGGCTGGTAGTGGCTTCGCTGATAGCTGCCTTTATGTCGACCACGGCATCGCAAATTAATTGGGGTTCTTCCTACATTGTCAACGATTTCTATGCCCGTTTTATCAAGCCGGACGCCACAGAGAAGCAGAAAGTGCGGGCCGGACGGATATCCACCGTGGTTTTGATGACCCTGGCGGTGTTCTTTGCCTTACTGCTCGAAAACGCCTTGCAGGCCTTCCATATCCTTCTTCAAATTGGAGCAGGGACAGGTTTAATCTACATCATGCGTTGGTTTTGGTGGCGTATTAATGCCTACACAGAACTCACCGGGATGATTGTTTCCTTTTTGGTTGCATTAACATTTGCCTTTATAGAGCGTTTTACTGCAATTGAGCTAACGGCCTCATTTAAAATACTGACAGGTGTTGGCATTACAACCGCTTCATGGCTTATCGTTACCTTGCTTACCCAGCCCGTTGATAAAGAAAAACTGCGAAGCTTCTACACCAAAATTCGTCCCGGTGGCCCCGGATGGAGACGAATAGTACTAGAAGCTGAAGCAGAAGGCATCGAACTAACAAAAGAAAAAGATTTAAAATGGGATGTGCCCACCGGCGTGTTGTGTATGGTTTTGGGAAGTATTGCCGTCTACTCATGCCTGTTTGCAACCGGACAGTTTATTTATGGAAATAATCTCGAAGCAATGATTTTTAGTGCCGTATCAGTATCTTCAGCTATTGTCTTATCAAGATACTGGAAAAAATTAAGAATGAGTTAAGGAAAGAATTTGTATCAGAAGAAAGGCTTCTGTACATTTATGGCAACAAAACAAAAACAATAAAACAAAGGATATGAAACAAGCATGATTAAAATAATTATTAAACACACACGATAATGATTATTTTAATTATGCGGTTCCATATGACCTTAAAAAAA
>CAYVSF010000062.1:0-10120 GCA_964453775.1 uncultured Bacteroidales bacterium | reverse complement strand
ATGCTGCAGTTGAAGCGGCACGTGCAGGTGAACATGGTAAAGGTTTTGCTGTAGTAGCTGCTGAGGTAAGAAAGCTGGCAGAACGAAGCAAAGTTGCGGCTGATGAGATTGATGACTTGTCACGTTCCGGTGTAGAAGTTTCAGAGCGTGCAGGGAAACAACTGGGAGAGATTGTTCCAGAGATTGAGAAAACAGCAAAACTGGTACAGGAGATAAGCGCTGCCAGCCTTGAGCAGAATAGTGGGGCAGATCAGGTGAACAATGCAATTCAGCAATTGAACCAGGTAACTCAGCAGAATGCAGCCTCATCTGAAGAAATGGCTACCAGTTCGGAAGAGTTATCCAGCCAGGCTGAACAGTTAAAGGAATTAATTTCATATTTTAAGGTGGATGCTAATTTATTAACAAATAAAAAGTCGACATTCAAGGCTGAAGATGTGAAAAAAGCACAGCTAAAACCTGAAAAAGCTGCTGAAAAAAAAGGTAATAACCACAAGCCTAAGTCCAAAGACGAAGGTGTAAATTTAGACCTGGAACCTTACACTTCAGATAACGAATACGAGAATTATTAAGATTTGGCTTTCATGTATGATACAGGGGGGCAAAGGAAATGACCGGCGACCCCCTGTTTCACAATTAATAAAATGAAAGGCTCATGCACAAAAGGCGCAAGCTCTCTGCCCACAGGCAGCCAAGACATAAATAGAACATAGGGGTTCCAAACGATTAAGATTATAAACCTCTATATTTTACCCTCAGCGAATACTCGAAAATCAAAAGTCTATCTAGATTTTATACTTGTGAAAAGATATTGAATGCTTGAAAGAAGATACATACAAACTGAAAAACAGTTGAGACGCCCAAAGACTTCTCTTGAAGAAGCAATAAATTACCAAACAGATCCTGTTATTTTGCTAGAGCGAATGGAAGAAGATGTTTTGCTGGTAACTGAGGCCAACAGCTCGTTTCTGGATTTGATTCACAGTAGCAAAAGCTTTATTATTGGTCAGCATCTCGATGAGGTTTTTTATCATTGTGATGAATTATGGATGAAGGAAATCAGGAATTTAACTCAGAGTCCGTCTTCAGGAAAGTTTGAAACCTATTCAAAAATATTCAATAAGCATTTCGAGCTGAGGTATGCTCATACCAATGATGATCAGTTTTTAGTTCAATTCAGAGATATTTCCGATTTTAAACATGAGCAGAAGCGCAATGAACGATTAACAAATTTATATCGATCGCTTCGGGATATCAGCAGGATTGCAAGAATGCATTCCGATAAGAAGCTACTCTTGTCCAGGGCCGCCGATATTCTGGTAAAAAACCAGGGGTACTATTCGGTAAATATCGTGTTAATGAATTCCTGGGGCAAAATTATAGATAAAATTTCTTCTTTTTCCGAAAAAGAAGTCCTGGAACTCAAAATCGAAAGTTTAGCTCAATTGCCATGTCTTAAAAAACTATCAGAGGGTGAAAACCTTCTTTATACATTGAATCCGGCCGAAGAGTGCCAGGGTTGTCCTTTTTTAGAAACTTATCAAAATCGATCAGCAATAGTTACTTCCCTAAAATACAGGGATATTAGTTATGGAGCAATTATTGCTTCAGGCGAAATAAAAGAATCGGAAAGTACAGAAGAAAAGGATTTGTTTTTAGAGATAGCAGGAAAGTTAGCACATGCTATCTATACAAGTAGTGAAAATTCGCCATCCGGAGAGGAATCCCGAAAGGCCTATTATGAACAACTAACAAGACAGAATAAACAGTTGCTTGAAATGAATCATCAGCTTGAGGAATTATCCCAGGAACTACTCACAGCAAAACAAAAAGCCGAGGAATCAGAAAAACTAAAATCTAACTTTTTAGGATTAATGTCTCATGAGATACGAACACCTCTCAATGGCATTATCGGATTTGCTCAATTGCTTAGCAATAATTCCCTGGAGCCCAAAAAGATAAAGGAATATCTGCATATAATATGTGAAAGCGGGAATAGCTTGCTTAAGACCTTGAATAATGTACTTGACTTTTCAAAGCTGGAATCTACAAAGGTAGAGTTGCACGCTGATAATTTAGAACCTGAAATGCTGTGCCGGGAACTTTTTGCAGAGTATTCCCTGGAGCTGAAAAATAAGAATAAAAAAGAAGTTACACTTTTTTACGATTGCAGTTCGGATGATTTGAATGATAATATCCAACTCGATAGTGTTAAGATTCATCAAATAATGAGGTTGATACTTGATAATGCTGTTAAATTTACGAATAAGGGGAGAATTGATTTTGGGATAAAAAAAGAGAAAAACAATCTTGTCCTTTATGTCAAAGATACCGGCATAGGTATTCCCGATGATAAATTTGAAAAAATATTTGAGCGTTTTAGTCAGGTTGATTCTTCATCTACCCGTTTATATGGAGGCACTGGTTTGGGCCTGGCAATCGCCAAAGCCCTTGTAGAAAGAATGAATGGTAAGGTTTCGGTAGAATCAAAAGTTCATGAAGGGAGTTTATTCAAGGTATTCATTCCTGTTAGTTCATCTGAAGTGACTTTTAAAAAGAAGGAATCTAAACGCGAAGGGCATTCTGATATGGTTCTGGTTGTTGAAGATGATATTTATAGTGCGGAATATATTATTGAAGTAGTTGAAGATATGGGGAGAAAGGCTTACTGGGTGAAAAGTGGAAGGGAGGCAATCGAGTATTGTAAAAATGAACCTGATTTAGGATTGGTGTTAATGGATATCCAGTTGCCCGGTATAAGCGGCGATCAAGCTACAAGGGAAATTAAGAAGTTCAACTCAACACTTCCTATTGTTGCCCAGACTGCCAATGCAATGATAAAAGACCGGGAAAAATATTTAGCAGCTGGTTGTGATGACTATTTGCCCAAGCCTATAGCATTTGTAGACTTGAGAAATATTATTCAAAAATATTTATGAAGAGGTGCATGTAAAATTAATTATAAAATAGTACATTCGCTTAAAATAAATGGTGGGCGGAATGCTTGGCTATTTATTGGTTTGTTGTTGCTTAAGGTACCCGGAAGGGTACCTTTTTTTTAAATTATATATTCTTAAATCGATTTAGTAATTTTACAAGCAAATAAAAATTGAATAACTCTTTAATAATGAATTGAAAGGATGTCAGTCAGGTGTTTTTACCCGTTTTTCCATTTCAGGTATTTACACCGATGCAAAACCTTTTTATCTTATCTAAATTTACAAAAGATTTAATGAAATTATGAGTGCAAAATCAAAAGTATTAGTCGTTGATGATATGAGTACGCATCTCTTGTTATTGCAGAGCATTCTTCAGGAAGAAGGATATGATGCGGCTGTAGTAGATAATCCAAATGCTGTAATAGAAATGATGCGAAAAGAATCCTATGATGCTGTTTTGCTTGATATAATGATGCCCGGAATGGATGGTTTTGAAGTGCTGGAAGCTCTTAAGAAAGAGGAGCTATTTTCTTATACACCGGTGATTGTTTTTTCTGCTAAGACAGATACCTGGAGTATAAAAAAAGCATTAGACCTGGGTGCTTTTGATTATCTAACCAAGCCTATAAATATTCAAGATATTCGAAATAAGGTAAAGGCGGCATTAGATAGTAAAGAGGTAGAATAAAAAATAGAAAGGCTTAGTCATGAAATGGAAAAATCTTAAACTAGGGCGAAAATTTTTTGTGGCCTTTGGCTTGATAATAATTTTACTTGTTGTTGTGGCCATATGGTCCATCAACGGGATTGGAGGAATTGTCAATAATGCGGAAGAAGTTATCGAGGGAAATAAACTTCGTACCGAACTTGAAGCCAAGTATGTTCAACATCTTCAATGGGCGGCAGAGGTGAATAAACTGCTAAGCGATGATAAGGTTACAGAATTAAATGTCCAAACTGATCCACACAAATGTGATTTTGGTAAGTGGTATTACGGTGAGGGAAGAAAACACGCTGAATCTCTTGCTCCCGAATTAAAACCCTTATTTGATGATATTGAAGAACCCCACGCACATCTGCATGAATCGGCCATTAAGATAGGGGATGTTTTTGTGCAGGCAGATTATGGACTCGGAGCACAACTACGGGAAGCGAAGGCAGACCATCTTATCTTTGCCCATAACGTGAAAGATGTGGCCGTAAATGCGGTCCAGGTAAACAGCGTTGATGTGGAGAAGGATCCTCATAACTGTAATTTTGGTCAATGGATGTATTCGAATGAAGTGGAAGAATTAAAGCGTGAGTTTCCTGAACTTGCAGCTATCCTTGAAGATGTAGAAGAACCTCACAACAGCTTGCACCAGGGAGTGGAAAGGTTTGAAGAACTATTTCGCCAGGGACGCATTCAGGAAGGGAAACAATATTACATGTCTGTTTTAAAACCCACCACATACGAAGTGCTGGATGTAATCGACAGAATGGTGGCCTGGAATGATAAACACCTGGAAGGAATGCAGCAGGCAAATGAAATTTACAATGAAGAAACCCTGGTCTATCTGGATCAGGTAGGGGCACTATTTGATAAAATCATTGAAGATTCTCAGGAATACATTCTTACCGATGAGGCTATGCTTCATGAAGCAAGCAATACCCGTACCGGAGTAATTTCTTTCAGTCTCATAGCTATCATCCTTGCAATTATCCTGGCCAGTGTAATTGCAATGGGAATCATCAATCCCATTAAGAAAGGAGTGAAGTTTGCCAAAGAAGTTTCCGATGGAGATTTAATGGCAAGGATTGATATTGATCAGAAAGATGAAATTGGCATTCTTGCCAGCAGTTTGAAAGAAATGGTCGACAAGCTAAAAGATATTGTTATCAATATTCGCGCAGGAGCTGAGAATATTTCTTCGGCAAGCCAGCAAATGAGCTCTACCTCGCAAGAAATGTCCCAGGGAGCATCGGAGCAGGCTTCTTCTGCAGAAGAGGTTTCGTCTTCCATGGAAGAAATGGCGTCTAATATCCAGCAAAATACAGATAATGCTCAGCAGACCGAAAAGATTGCTATTACATCTACAGATGGTATTCGAGAAGGAAATGAATCTGCTGAAGTTTCTATGAAAGCTATGAAGGAGATTGCTGATAAGATTACGATTATTAATGATATTGCTTTTCAAACGAATATTCTTGCTTTAAATGCAGCAGTGGAAGCTGCACGTGCAGGCGAACACGGAAAAGGCTTTGCTGTTGTGGCTGCAGAAGTTAGGAAGCTTGCAGAAAGAAGTAAAATATCCGCAGATGAGATTAACGAGCTTTCAAAAGAAGGAGTAATTATTTCTGAAAAAGCAGGGAAGCAGCTTTCTGAGATTGTTCCCGAAATTGAAAAAACCACAAAACTGGTGCAGGAAATTGCAGCAGCCAGCATGGAACAAAATTCCGGTGCAGATCAAGTGAATAATGCCATTCAACAATTGAACCAGGTGACCCAACAAAATGCTGCAGCTTCAGAGGAAATGGCCACAAGTTCCGAGGAATTAGCAAGTCAGGCAGAGCAACTGAATGAATTGCTTGCCTATTTTAAGATTGGGAAAGATGCGGAATTGGAGATTAAATCTCAAAGCAAGGAGGCAAATGAGCAGCTGCATGCACAAAGGAGTATCGAAAACAGGTTAAAGAAAGAAACTACCACGAATAGGAAGGATGGCAATACCAAAAAAGGTGTAGATATTGCATTATCCAATCAAAAAGTTTCTGATGAAAACTATGAGAATTACTAAGTTTTGGGTGATTATTTGTTAGCGTTTTGGAGATCCAGGGAAGGTGTGCAGATGCCTTCCCTGGATTTTTGAAACAGAATGGTTTATTCTTCGTACGAGGAATTAATCAGGAACAACATTTGAAAAATAATAGGAACCAATATTTGATGTTATGAGAAAAATTTATCTTTTGCTTGCTGCTATTGCTTTTTCCGGCTTTGTATCGGCACAGGAGTCAAATCCACAAATCAATTTTAGTGGATTTGTTGGTTATGAACTGTTTTATGATACTTATGAGTCCGTAGATTCAAGGGATGGAGAGGTTTATCTTTATCCTTTACCGGCTAATTTGGATGTGAATGATAATGATTTAAACAAGAACAGTCAAATCGAAATGCTTTCCCTTTCATCAAGGATAAGACTTGGAGCTACAGGTTTTAAAGCACTTGGAGGTGATGTCTCTGGTATGATTGAGACTGATTTTCTTGGTACAGGTCAGCCGTATACAAGAATGTTGCGACTGAGGCACGCTATCATTAAGGTAAACTGGGAAAGTGGCGAGTTGCTAATGGGGCAATACTGGCACCCGATGTTTGTAACTTCTTGTTTCCCCTCTACCATTGCTTTTGGTGCCGGGGTTCCTTTTCATCCTCTGAATAGAGCACCTCAAATTCGTTATACCCACAATATAACCGGAAACTTAACAGCACTAGGGGCTCTTCTTGTACATGGTTACCATCGCAGTTCAGGCCCGGCCGATGCCCAGGTAAACTCCGGTATACCTGATATGCAAATGCAGGTTATTTTTGATAATAAAAGTTTCCTTGCTGGATTTACTGCCGGTTACAAGGTATTGAAACCTCGGATACAGACTATTTTAAATGAGAAGACGGACCAAACAATTGGTAGTTTTAATCTGCAGGCTTTTACAAGATTGAGCTTGAGCAGTATAGAGTGGAAGCTGGAAGGAGTTTTTGGAGAAAATCTCACCAATTTTGTGATGATTGGTGGTTACGGAGCTGCTGAGAATCCGATTTTTGAACCGGATTATACGTATACAAATATAAGAACTATGAGTGTTTGGACCGATTTTAAAACCAAACTAGACGCATTTAATTTTGGAATCTTTGGTGGATATGCTGCCAATTTAGGCGCGAAAGAAGAATATTTTTCTCTTGGATATGGCAGGGGAGAAGATATAGCTAACATATTCCGCGTTTCGCCGCGGGTAACCTATAGCACTGGTGAAATGCGTTTTGCATTTGAACATATGATGACAGGAGCAACTTATGGAACACAGTTTGATGATAACCAGAAAGCAACAGAAACGGCTGATCCAACAATAAATCATCGTTTTCTGGTTACGGTACGGTTGAACTTTTAGAGAAAAATCAAAATAAATAAAAGGGCTGTCCGAAAATACAGGACAGCCCTTTTACTTTTGTACCAGACCAAAAAGGTTATGAAATTTTTTATTGGTTTCTATTGATATCAATACAATGATTCACAATCATTCTACAGGCACTTGTATTCCCTAATTCACAAGCTTTATGGAAATCATCGCAGGCTTCCTCAAATTTTTGAAGTTTAAAATAAGCCATTCCCCTGTTATAAAAAGCAAATGGATTTTGGGGATCGATTTCAATCACCTGATCAAAGTCGCTAATGGCCTCCATGTAATCTGTCTGACTATAATAAATAACACCCCTGTACATGTATACATTGGGATTTGTAGAATTCAGATCAATGGCACTCGAGTAGTCTTCCATGGCCTCATTAAAACGCTGTAGTTTTTGATACGCCGCTCCCCGGTTTACAAAAATTTTGCTTTGCAGTTCCCTGTCACTTCCGGATTCTGAAAGAGCATCGGATAGCTCCTCAATGGCGTCTTTGCTTTTACCCCTTCGAATAGATGCTTTGCCCTTTTCTAATAGAATTATTGGTGAGTTACCAAAACGTTCTAATGCTTCTTCAGCCAGTTTGTCCGCTTTTTTATAATCCCCGGTGAGTAGATAAAGATCTATTTTAGTGGCTGTAGCCTGTAGGTGTGATCCGTCAATTTTCAGTATTTTATCTACCTGTTGCATGGCTGCTTCATAGTCTCCCAGTGAAATGTAATCTTCAGCAACATCCAGCATTGATGAAAGTTCAGAATTTGTTTGTGCCATGCATAGCTGAGTAGCAAGAAAGAAACTCAGTAGTAAAATCCAGTATTTCATTTTCCCGGAGCTTTAAGATAATAAAATGTTGATTCTCCCTGTGAAAATACGAATAATTTTTGAAATTGTTATCATCCTTTGATGGTTGATTCAAATGGTGTGCGATTGAGGATAGATTTCCCCAGGGTTATTTCGTCTGTATACTCTAACTCGTCACCTATGGAAACACCTCGTGCAATTGTGGTAATGCGTACAGGATAGTTTTTGAATTTCTTGTAAATGTAGAAATTTGTGGTGTCTCCCTCCATCGTAGTGCTTAAAGCCAGGATGATTTCTTCAACTTTCCCTTCCCTGATTTTTTCTTCCAATGATTCAATAAACAGGTCGCCAGGGCCAATTCCATCCATGGGTGAAATGATTCCTCCAAGCACATGATATACCCCGTTGAATTGATGGGTGTTCTCTATAATCATGAGATCCCTGGCATTTTCCACTACACAAACTGCCGAATGGTCTCTTTTAGGATTCGAGCATATAGAACATAAAGGGGTGTCGGAGATGGTATTGCAACTTTCGCAGTGTACAATTTCTTTCCTCAAACGGATAATGGCCTCTCCAAAGTGTATGGCCTCTTCCTCGTCCCTGTTTAGAAGATGAAGTACAAGCCTTAAAGCTGTTTTTTTACCAATGCCGGGAAGTTTTGCAAACTCATCTACGGCTTCTTCCAACAGGCGCGAGGGTATATTTTGTATATTCATTTTGGTTGTCTTCTTCGATTCCAAAATTAATACAGGCAAAGCGTAGAAACAATTTTTTTAGTCTTAAATCTTTTTACTATCCTTGCATTGTTCTTACTAACTCCTGGAGATATGAAGCCGGAAATAATTGCACTTATAATACTGCTCTATTTTGGATTATTAATACTGGTTGCACAATTTACAAGCAGAAATGCGGGAAATGAAGGTTTTTTTCTGGGGAATCGACAGTCGCCATGGTATATCGTTGCCTTTGGTATGATAGGCGCCTCTCTCTCGGGAGTAACTTTTATTTCTGTTCCCGGATGGGTAGGAACTAATCAGTTTGCTTATCTCCAAATGGTTTTAGGATATTTGCTGGGATATGCTGTCATTGCAAATATTCTCCTGCCTCTATATTACAGACTGCAATTAACCTCCATCTATACTTATCTCGATCAACGATTTGGAAGCTCCTCTTACAAAACAGGTGCCTGGTTTTTCCTGTTGTCAAGAACCATTGGTGCTGCTTTTCGCTTGTTTTTAGTAGCTAATGTATTGCAACTGGCCATTTTCGATGCCTGGAATGTGCCTTTTGTAGTTACTGTTATCATAACAATTGTTCTTATCTGGCTTTTTACTTTTCGAGGAGGAATTAAAACAATTGTCTGGACCGACAGTTTGCAAACACTGTTCATGCTTCTGGCAGTAGGATTCACCATTTATTACCTGGGAAAAGATTTACAACTATCGCTGGGGCAAATGGCCGATACAGTTATTCATAGTGATTATTCACGAATTTGGTTTTTTGATGACTGGCAGGATAAACGGCATTTTATAAAGCAGTTCTTAAGTGGTGCGTTTATTACAATTGTTATGACCGGACTTGACCAGGATATGATGCAAAAAAATCTTAGCTGCAGGTCGCTTCCCGAGGCGAAAAAGAATGTTTACTGGTATGGCTTCGCTTTTATTCCGGTGAATATTTTGTTTATGTCTTTAGGAGTGCTGTTATACATTTATGCAGCACGAGAAGGAATCCCCTTTCCCGAGCGCACAGACAATATTTTTCCATTAATAGCCACCGGTGATTTTTTAGCTCCAATTGTGGGCATCTTTTTTATGCTCGGGTTGATGGCTGCTGCTTATTCCAGCGCCGATTCTGCACTTACGGCTCTTACCACTTCTTTTACCATTGATATTTTGGGCATTCAAAAAAAGATAAAAGATAAAGCAAAGCGTATTCAAATTCGGAAAAAGGTCCATGTGGGTTTTTCATTTTTGTTATTGCTTGTAATTGTGCTTTTTCGCGCAATTAATGATCAGAGTGTGATAGAATCATTATTTCTGGTGGCAGGATATACCTATGGACCCTTGCTTGGGATGTATGCTTTTGGATTATTTACACGCAGAGTCGTAAGCGATAAAAGGGTTCCCCTGATTGCTGTAGCTTCTCCAATTGTTTGCCTGGCTCTATATTTTATTTCTCCCTTCTTGTTCAATGGCTATGTTTTTGGATTTGAGATGCTTTT
>CAYVSF010000061.1:0-10325 GCA_964453775.1 uncultured Bacteroidales bacterium | reverse complement strand
TAGGCATTTAATCGAGGACGTGAATTGATTTCGTGGAATTTGGATTGAATAATGTGGTTGTCCCTTATGATCCGGATTATGTTTACCCTGGGAAACATCCTGATTATCACGGAGCCTCGCCTGTCGCTATGGTTAAGCTGGGGAAGAAAAAAGGGTATCGTTTGGTAGGTGCTAACCGCCTGGGGCACAATCATATTTTTGTAAGGGACGAATTGACAGGGGATTTGCTTCCGGAAGTAGAGACAAAATGCCTTCTCCAACATCCTTCCACTATTGAAAGCTTTAAGAAGTTTGACTCCATTAGGGATTGGGAGTACATGAGACCCTAAATCAGGAATAAATAAAAAATCAATCCCTGTCTTCCAGCAAAGTAAGAACAATGTTACGTTTTTCGCGCGGACCGTCAAACTCGCACAGAAAGATGTTCTGCCAGGTGCTAAGACCCAATTCGCCATTAATGATCGGAATGCTTTCGGAAGGCCCGACTAACCCAGCTTTTAAATGAGCATCTCCATTATTATCCTGGGCATCATGCTCCCAGATTCCCCGGGGAATCATATCGCGTAGCAAATGAATCATATCATTTTGCACCGATTGATCCCAGTTTTCCTGTATCATGATGGCAGCAGTAGCTCCCTGAACATAAATGTAGGCAATACCCTGCCTTTGATTCCATTCGCTAACAATAGCCTTAACTTCCCCTGTGATATCGAAAAGGCCATTGTGTTTATCTGTGGATATTTCTATTGTTTTTTGCATTTTTATTTGCAAGATAAGCATGAATTTTCTCATTTAAAACTCTGTGCAATTTTGATGCACTTCGTATTCCCATTAAAATATTTTGTATTTTCGTTCGATAAATAAAAGCTATATGCAGGAAAAAGAAAAAGAGGAGCTTAAAGCACGATTAATAGCAGAAAAGGATCGATTAAGCAAGCATGTTTCTGATTTAAAAGAACTTACCAAGCCCATTGCACCTGAAAATGCTATTGGAAGGGTGAGCCGGATGGATGCTATCAATAATAAAAGTGTGAATGAAGCGGCATTGAGGAAGGCTGAAAAGAAACTGAAAGGCATTACGACTGCCCTTGAGAATATCAACGAAAAAGATTTCGGATTGTGCAAACGATGTGGCAGGGAAATTCCTTTTCAACGTTTGTTAATCATGCCAGAGAGCACCCGGTGTGTAATCTGTGCGCAACGATAAAAAAACAAATATGGAAGATGGATATCTTGAATTAAAGACCGAAGATGGTTTATTGCTTAAAGGAAGCTATTGGGAGGTAGGAAACCCCAAAGCTGTCATTAATCTTATACATGGTTTTGGAGAGCATTGTCAACGTTATCGTAAATTGGCGAAGCGCATGAATGATGCAGGTTATAGCGTTGCAGCTATCGATTTGCGCGGGCACGGAAGAAGTGAAGGGAAAAGGGGCTATATTAAAAGTTTTACCAATTTGCTGGATGATGTGGATGTACTCCTGGATTTTTCAGCTTCCCGCTGGAAAGATAAAAAGCAGTTCCTTTATGGACATAGCATGGGGGGCAATATTGTCAGCCATTATGCTTTAAAACGACCTGGCAAAATAGATGCCATGATTGTTTCCTCACCCTGGTATCATTTAAGCTCGACTCCTTCCGCTCTGTTGATGACCATGGCGAAAGCTTTGTACAGGATTTTTCCGAATTTTATAAAGAAACATCAACTGAACATTAGTTATATGTCGCATGATCCGCAGATCGTTGAGGAATATCTGAGCGATCCATTGATGCACAAACATATATCGATGAACTTGTTTTTTGGGGTACAAAAAAGTGGGAGATGGATCCTGGAAAACGCAGAGAATCTTAGTATTCCTGTTTATTTGCAGCATGGCAATCAGGACCAGATTACCTCTTTCAATGCGAGTAAAGGCTTTTATGACCAGGCTGTTCAATTGGATAAAGATATTACATTCAAAGAGTGGGAAGGTGGATACCATGAATTGCATAATGAGACCTTTAAAGACGAGGTTATGCAGGCAGTTATTGAATGGTTAAATAACCAAATCAGATAGGTTTTGACAAAGATTAAATTCAGGACAGAGGTGCAGGCTCCGGCCTTTGATTTCATCATCAATCATGAAAAACATGGATTGATGATGGGCTCCTGCTTTACTGATAATGTTGGCCTTAAGTTGCAGAATTATAAGTATCCTGCCCTGGTAAATCCTTTTGGGGTGCAGTATAATCCCATGTCTGTTTTAAAAGGCTTGCAGAGAATTAGAAAAGAAGCCTGTTTCTCCAGGGAAGATCTTTTACAGTTTCAGGGAAGGTGGTTGAGTTTTTATCATGATACGGGTTTTTCAAACCCGGATGCAGAAGAGGCCGTTGAAAATATAAATGCAAGCTTACGAAATGCCAGTAAGGTTTATGAGAAGTCCGATTATATGCTGATCACTTTTGGAACTGCCTGGGTGTATGCCTTCCAAAAGACAGGAGAGATTGTTAGCAATTGTCATAAAATTCCTGCAAAAGAATTTACCCGTAGAAGGCTTACTGTTGAAGAGATTACCATAAGTTGGGAGAAGGAGCTAAATACAATTCTCCGCGAAAGACCTGAAACGCAATTTGTTTTTACGGTAAGCCCGGTGCGGCATTGGAAGGACGGTCCCTTTGAAAATCAGTTGAGTAAAGCTACTCTTCTGCTGGCGATTGAAAAATTATGCAATGTATTTGACCAGGTTCATTATTTTCCTGCCTACGAAATAATGATGGATGATCTAAGGGATTACCGGTTTTATAAGACCGATTTGCTGCATCCCAATGATATGGCTGTTGCATATATCTGGGAAAGGTTTAAGGAAAGCTTTCTATCTCCCGGGGTTGATGATCTGCATAAAAAATTGGATGCTCTGCTGCAAGCCAGAAATCATAGGATTTACGATAAAAAGTCTTCCGCTACCAAGCAATTCGCAAATAAACAATTGGCTGATATTGATCGGTTGGAAAAAGAACTACCCAAGGCCGATTTTAAGGAAGAGAAAGACTATTTTCATAGTTTGTCAAAGGCCTAACATGTTAATTATAAGCACTCTAATAAATATTTTATCATTTTGAAGAATTTTTTAAGATAAACTTTCAAAGATTTATCTTAACTTGATTAAATATTTATTTTAAGTATTCATATTAATATGGAATAAACAATGAAAACAGGACTATTACTTATCTTCGTTATTGCATTTGTGCAATTGGGTTTTGCACAGGATTGCACTAGTTTTTTTCCCCAGGAAGAAGGAACGGAGTTACTTTTAAAGTCGTATAACAAAAGGGACAAATTGGAGTCTATCGTCCGGCAGACGCTTGTTGCAAAGAAAAGCGAGGGAGGGGCGATGGCTTATGAGGTTCACCAGGAGACTTCAGACGATAAGGACGAACTCCTGATGGAAAACGATTATGTTTTTCGCTGTGAAGACGGTCGGTTTATTATTGATATGAAAACCGTAATGCCCGACGAGCAATTGCAGGCCTATGAAGGAATGGAGATGGATATTGAAACAGAAAGTATTGATATACCTGCTAATGCTGCACCGGGAGAGGAGCTAAAAGATGGTTATATCAGCATTAAGGTACAGACCGGATCACCAGTAACCATAAATATGAAGGTGAGTATCGAAAACAGGAAAATAGAGGCTGTAGAAAAAGTAACGACACCTGCCGGAACATTTGAATGTTTAAAAATATCCCAAAAGCTTATTTCTGATGTTGAATTTGTGTCCGTTTCAACCAACAATGTTATTTGGTATGCTGAAAATATAGGAACCGTGCGGAGCGAAACCTATAAAGACAATGGAAAATTAATAGGATATCAGGTATTGGAAGAGGTTAATTAAAAATAAAGGAAAGATAAAGAAGCAATTGCCAAAGTTAAGGGAATTGCTTTTTTTTATGCTTGCTTTGAACAATCTAAACCCATGTTTGTCTAACATTTGTTTTAAACAGTTAGACAATATCTGAGCATGAAAAACGGAATACAATTTGCCATTATAGCTATAGCTTTTGTTTTTACAGATTTTGGAATAGCGACCAGCCAGAATGAAAATAAAGGTGTTATAGAAGGACGAATATATAACGAAACCAGCAATGAAGCAGTTCCATTTGCGAATATTGTAGTTTTCGGAACTTCAATTGGAACGGCCTCCAATTTTGATGGTGAGTTTTTATTTACAGGAATAAAACCCGGTTTTGTAAAGTTACAGGTTTCAGCGGTGGGTTTTGAAGACTACATTTCTCCGGAAATCATGGTAACAAATGCCAAAAAGGTTTATATAGATATTCCATTAAAAGAAACATCAGTAGCCCTGGATGAAGTGGTTGTAAGGGCCAATATTTTTAGAAAAACAGAAGAAAGCCCTGTTTCATTACGTCGCATAGGTATTCGGGAAATTGAGAAAAGTCCCGGAGCGAATCGCGATATATCAAAAGTTATCCAATCATTTCCGGGCGTGGCATCCACACCTGCGCAAAGAAACGATGTTATTGTGCGAGGCGGAGGACCCAGCGAAAATTCTTTTTTTCTTGATGGTGTGGAAATCCCTAATTTGAACCATTTTGCAACGCAGGGTGCCTCAGGTGGTCCGGTTGGAATTATCAATGTGGATTTTATACGGGAGGTGAAGTTTTACTCTGGTGCTTTTCCTGCAAACAGAGGGAATGCCCTCAGCTCGGTAATTGAACTCCAGCAAAAGGACGGGAATCCGGAAAAGCTTGAGGTGCAGGGAACGCTTGGGGCTTCTGAGGTGGCCTTAACACTTGACGGACCAATAGGGGATAAAACCACCTACATTTTCTCTGCCCGGAGGTCTTATTTACAGTTCCTGTTTAAGGTTCTTGGATTACCTTTCCTACCCACCTACAATGATGCCCAATTTAAGGTAAAAACGAAATTAGACGAAAAAAACGAACTAACATTTATTGGATTGGGAGCCATCGATGATTTTGAACTCAACCTTGAGGCTAATGATACGGAAGATCAGCGATATATTTTAAATTATGTACCCGTGAACGAGCAATATTCTTATACAGTTGGGGCCGTGTATAAGCATTTTCGAGACAAAAGCTACGATACCTGGGTGCTAAGCCATAATTATCTCAATAATTCTTCCTATAAATATCAGGATAATATCGAAGTAGACTCACTTAAAATATTGGATTATTTATCGACCGAGGCAGAAACCAAATTTCGTTATGAAAATACCACAAGAACTGATAATGGATATAAAATAAATTACGGGGTAGGGAGTGAATATGCTGTTTACACCAACGATACCTACCAGCAGATTTTTTTGGGGGGAACTGCAACCACAATTGACTATGATTCAAAACTGGATTTTTTTAAATGGAATGTTTTTGGCCAGGTAAGCAGGGAATTTTTCGACAGACGGCTGGGATTATCCCTGGGTGTGCGTGCTGATGCCAACAGTTACTCAGCAGAAATGACCAACCTGTTTGACCAGATAAGCCCACGTTTTTCGGCTTCATACCGCCTTACCCCTGAATTTTCAATAAATATGAACACCGGCAGATATTACCAGGAACCAGCCTATACCACGCTTGGGTATAGGGACAACAGCGGTACATTGGTAAATAAGCTAAATGGAATTTCTTATATTTCGGTCGATCATTTGGTGGGAGGAGTTGAATATCAGCCTAGTGATCAATCCACCTTATCGATAGAAGGATTCTATAAATATTATCGCGACTATCCTTTTTCTGTGAGAGATTCAATAAATATTGCCAGTAAGGGTGGCGATTTTGGAACGTTTGGAGATGAAGAAGTGTTGAGTATCGCAGAAGGTCATGCTTATGGAATGGAAGTTTTAGGAAGGCATAGAGACCTTTGGGGGTTCAATGTGGTGTTGTCCTATACATTGGTGCGGAGTGAATTTAAAGATTTTAATGATGATTTGGAGCTGCAGGACAGTTATACATCAACTGCCTGGGATAATATTCATTTGCTGAATATTACAGCAACCCGTAGTTTCAAAGGGAATTGGGATTTTGGATTTAAATGGCGTTTTGTGGGAGGAAGTCCTTATACGCCATTCGATTACGATAAATCTTCTTATATTGCTGCGTGGAATGCCAGGGGAAGAGGATATCCCGATTTTTCTATGTTTAATGAAAAGCGTCTGGATAATTTCCATCAACTGGATGTTCGTGTGGATAAACAATATTTCTTTGATAAATGGTCCTTAATGCTATATGTTGATGTTCAGAATTTGTACAATTATAAATCGGATGAACCGGATAGACTTATCAGGGCAACTGATGAAGATGGTAATCCGCTGATTGATCCTGATAACCCTAATAAGTATGTTTTGAGAACAATTGAGAGTGATGGTTCAGGAACGGTTCTCCCATCCCTGGGAATTATTGTACAATTCTAAAATAATTTTGAAAACTACAGGAAATGAAAAAATGGATAAGCTTAATTTTAACTAGTCTGATTTATAGCCTTTCTCTTTTTGCTCAGGAAGGGAATAAGAGATCGGATAATAACTACCAGAAGGTTTTGGCCAACCCTGAGGGACAAGGTATAGAAATCATCGTAAAAGTAAAGAAAGGTGCTTCCTTTTACTATCCATTAATGGCTTTTTGGATAGAGGATGAACAGGGTAGTTTTATTCAAACCTTATATGTCGCAGAGTCGATTGGTAAGGGTGTTTTTGGGCATGGTCAGGTAGCTGAGGGGCATTGGATGCCCGGTAAAATAAGAAGGCCTGCAGCATTGCCCTATTGGGGTCATCGTAGAGGGATTCAGGCAGAGGATAGCTTATACCTCCCCTCACCAAAACACCCTGTCCCTGATGCATATACTGGTGCGACGCCAACCAATCAGTTTATTCTTGAAGCGAAAACAGATACCATTCCACCGGGAATATTTAACTTGTACATGGAGATAAATCAATCCTGGGATTGGAACAATTATTGGACAAATAACAGGTATCCCGATTCAAAAGCATATAAAACTTCTGCCCAACCTGCAATTGTTTTTAAAGTGCAAATTGATCTGGATCACTTAAAGCCATCCTATGAAATGGAACTTATTGGACATAGCCATTATGCCGGAGAAGATGGGAGTATAGACAAAAATACCACTACCCTGACAACCGCTCTTGAAATAGTAGAGCGTATTGAGGTAAAAGTAAACCCTTAAATCTAAACCCAGTTGATATCAATTTCGGTGATAGCATCACCATTTGTCATGGATTTAGTGATTCGTACTTTAACATTCTTGCAGCTTGTGAGTTCCAATGCCTGTTCCATCCATCCTGCAATACGATTCTCGATAACCACATCTGGCTCGGGAAATTTAGTAATATGTAGTGTCACTCCTTTATCTCGTATATCGACAACCTCCATTTCTGAAGGACTGTAGTAAGATGTGAAGATCCGTCCTGCCCTCTGAATAATATAGTGAGGTTTGGCAATTCGAACAAATATTTTATAGACTCCCTTTAAACCCACTTCCGCACTATACCTGCCACTGATATGTGCTGCTTTTTTTATGTCATTGCTGTAAAAGAGTTTAGCAATGTTTTTTGTGGGTTCGATGGCAGCATCTTTCATGGAGTACCAGTTGTTGGCAAAAACACCTCCCATCATTATTTTGTTAGAGTTTTCAGGAAGGGTATCTAACCATTTTTTGTAATCGTCCGTAAAGTTGTTCTTTACAAACTCCTGGATCGATTTTACTGCTGTGCCTTTTATTTCCATAACTGTTTAAATAAGAATAGAATTATTTAATTATATTAAGGTACGGAAATTTGACAATATAGATTCGACTCAAAATCCACTGTTTTTTACAAACGATTGTTTTGCAGTCGGTTATGATGTGTCGAAAATTCGAATTTAAAACAATTCTAAATTTAACGGGGCTCTTTCAGAAGGAAAATATAGGCTGGAAAGTGGTCGCTGTATCCTGCCAGATATACCCCTCCTGCATGCGTTCTTAAAGGATAGCCTTTGTACCTTCCTTCTTTTTGTTTCATGAATTCTTCATTAAAAATTTTAGCTTTGAAGAAGGTGTAATTCCTCTTTTTGTCATTGAGCAGGCCTTCCGATATGATGATTTGATCAAAAAGATTCCAGGCGTCCCTGTATGCCAATGAGCCAATGCCCTTTTTATAGAGTTCATACATGGGATTAAAAAGCTCTTCGCTTTCTACTTTATCTTTTTCCCCTTTTGCATTCAGGCGAATGGATAGACTTTCATTAATAGGATCATCATTAAAATCGCCCAGGACAATAATGTTAGGGTCTTTTTCTGCTTCAAAAATGGAATCAACCAGGGAACGACTTAAATCAGCTGCAGCATTACGTAAAGGCCTGCTGCGCTTTTCCCCTCCGCTTCGTGAAGGCCAGTGGTTAACAAGTACGTGGAATTTTTCTCCGTCCAGGTTCCCTGTGACAACAAGTTGATCCCGGGTATAGAAATCATCTTTTTCGGGAATGGAGAGGCGGGCTGATCGACTTTCCATAACTTCAAATCGTCTTTTTTGATAAAGAAGTGCCACATCGATTCCTCTTTTATCTGGTGATTCATAATGTACAATACCAAAGTTTAGCGGGCGTAAAAGGGGCATGCGAATGAGATCCTCAAGTACCTGCCTGTTTTCTATTTCGCTTACACCCAGTAATGCCGGCCCTTTTGGATCAAGCTCTTTTCCTAATTTTGAAATGACAATTGATAAGTTTTGAAGTTTGGTGTAATATTTTTCGGTGTCCCAGTTTTTTTCAGATTCAGGTAAATACTCTGCATCCCTTTTATCTGGTGTGTCTATTGTATCAAAAAGATTTTCCAGATTGTAATAGGCAATTGTTGCAATTTGATATTCTTTCTTTTGTCCCCAGGATAAGACTACCAGGGCACTCAATAAAACAGTCGTGATTATTCTTTTCATTCTGCTGTGCATGTTTTTGATCAAGATATCTTAATAATTCATTCACCACAAACTTACTATTTTTTTGGAATCTTGTTATTTCTTTTTTTAATCCTAATGTATTGAAAGCTGTTTAATTTTTTGTGTAAGAATTTCCCTGATTTTTTTCGGATTATAAAAACATTGTATGTATTTTTAACTCCTTTTTCTTAAAAGGAAAGTTAGCAGAAAATATTTACTAAGATTAGGGAACAAAGGAAAATTACCAATTTATTAACGAAACAAATTTTTGAAATCTGGATGAATATTGAATTGTTTTTCTGGAAAACAGCATCATTGACTCCTACAGATTTCAAAGAGAAAAGCGATTTAAACGTATGAAACATTTGGCAACAAGCATTCTAATTCTCTTTTGGAGTGTTATGGGCCTTGCACAAACGGGAGAGATTGTCGGTACTGTAAAAGATAAAGATACCGGCATGCCCATGGGAGGTGTGAATTTAATTGTATCCGGAACGGATATCGAAAGCACCAGCAAAGCAGATGGCTCTTTTACTCTAACAAATGTCCCGACAGGGGAGCAACTTTTAATTTTGAGTTTTCCAAATTATCAGGAAAAAGAATGGCCTTTAACGATTAATGAAGGTGAAATCTTAAATTTGGGAACGATCGAAATGGTTTATAGTGGCATCGAGGAAGATGCTGCTGAAGATGCTGTAATTACAGTGGATGAAACAGAGCTTACAAGTGAAATGGATCAGGCAATCTCCGGATTACTGCATTCATCTCAGGATGTGTTTGTTTCAACAGCAGCTTATACTTTTGGTTCTGCCCGCTTTAGAATGCGGGGGTACAACTCTGACAACGGAAGTGTTTACATTAATGGCACTTATGCAAACGATCCCGAAACCGGCAGACCTTATTGGTCGGACTGGGGAGGATTGAACGATGCAGTGCGGGATCGTGAAATTGTAACAGCACTTGATGTGAGTGATTTTGCCCAACCTACAATTGGGGGCGTTACCAATATCAATACCAGGGCAAAAACATACAGGCCCGGCGTTCGGATATCCTATAGCTCGGCGAACAGGAGCTATACAAACCGGGTAATGGCAACAGCCTCTACAGGTATGATGGATAACAACTGGGCTGTCACGGTAAGTGGTTCCCATCGATGGGGAAATGAAGGGTACATTGGCGGAACATTCTATGATGCATGGGCCTATTTCCTTTCAGCGGAAAAATTTCTGAGTGATAAACATTCACTTAATATAACAGCTTTTGCCGCTCCTGTGGAAAGAGGTAAACAGTACGGAGCTCCGCAGGAAGTGTATGATCTGACAGGAAATAATTTTTACAATGCCAATTGGGGATATCAAATGGGCGAAAAACGCAATTCAA
>CAYVSF010000060.1:4532-10434 GCA_964453775.1 uncultured Bacteroidales bacterium | reverse complement strand
TAGTTTTCAGCAGAAATTTGCTGAATTATTGCCCTATACAAAACGTTCGGCCTAAGATTAGTCTTAATTTACTTCTCTCCTCCGGAATAGTACTTTCGGCTAACACAATTGTTTTATGAAAGATAGTAAAAGAGCAACTGAAGCCAGGACTTTTTTTGCAGAAGGCGCTAATTGTGCCCAATCCGTCTTCACTGCTTTCTCCAAAGATATGGATATGACATCTGACCAATGCCTGAAGATTTCATCTGCTTTTGGTGGAGGAATGGGTATGCAATCGACTTGCGGTGCTGTTACCGGCGCTTTAATGGTCATTGGAGGTATTAAGGGGTATGCCAGTTTTGAAGATGATTTTGCAAAACAGGAGATAAAAAGGCTTACTCGCTTGTTTCTGGAGCGCTTTGCCAAAGTAAAAAGTAGTTTAAGCTGTAGAGAGTTGGTAGGATATGATTTTGCGGCTAAGGATACGACCGATCCTGCACTGATTGAAAAAGCTCACCTGGAAATCTGTCCTTCACTTGTGGAATTAGCAGTTCAAATTGTAGAAGAGCTTCTTGGATATACAAAATAGTAAGTTTGGGGCAGTTTGTATTTTTCTCCTGATATTAATAACTACATAAACAGGCATTCATGTTTGTTTGGATTTTATCTTTATTTTTGGGTTACAATGTTAAAACAGGATTTACATATTCATACCATTTTTTCTTCAGATGATAGTGCCATTGTTCCCCAGCAGACCTGCAAGCTTATTTCAAAGGTAAGGCATGCAAAAAGAACTGGAATTAGCGATCATTTTGAATCCCTGGCCAGCCATTTTGATCGATACGAGAAGGAGGTGCGTTCTTTTGGCTTTTATTTGGGAGTGGAAGTTGATGGTGCCGACTATGTGAGGGAGGCCAGCCAGTTTCCTCTGGACTACTATATTTATCATTGCCGGGATAGAAAATCAGAATATAAAGGGGCTGAAAAATTACTTTTGGCAGGAAAGCCTGTAATTATTGCTCATCCCCAGGCACTCGATACGAAGCTAAAGAAGGTACCTGATGCCTGTTTGATTGAAGTCAATAACCGATACGTCTGGCGAAATAACTGGCGATCATATTTCACCCCTTTTTTGAAGCAGTTTGAATTTGTTATTGGTTCTGACGCACATCAGCCGAACTGGTTGAACCAGCAGATTGCTCAATATGTGACAAAAGAACTTGGAATAAAAGAGAAACTAATTTTTGATGCAAATGATAAATGAAGTGCTTTATAAAAACCTCCTCAATAGTCTGAGAAATCCAATTGTTTTTACGGATTGCGAACATATAATCAGATATATGAACAAGGCAGCTATTGAACATTACAAAGAAGGAGAGTCATTGATAGGGCAATCGATTTTTAATTGTCATAATGGTGAATCCAATGCGATTATAAGGAATGTTTATGAAAAAATGCTTCACGATGACCTTGAAGAGAGACTGATAACAGATAATTCAAGACACAGAATTTATATGCGTGCCGTTCGTGATGAAAATAATCAGTTAATGGGTTATTATGAACGTTATGAACCGCCGGTAGGTTCTTAAGACCATTTATTTCAGCTACGGCGAAGGAAGTAGTTAATCAACGATGAACTAATTGCTGGTTTCATTGTTTTTTTAATGCCTATGCAATGGAATAGAATACTACAAATTTGGTCGGGAATGCTTGTATTTCTGCAGTTTAGTCTAATTTTTTGGCTCTTTTACCAGGGGCCCATACTTGCAGAGAGCATCCCCGGTATTAGCATCCAGTTTATGGGTTTGCTTCTGGGTGGCTGGGCTATTTTTGTCATGGGGAGAAAATATGTTAAAATATCTCCGTTACCTCTTGAAAATGGTAAAATCATAAATAAAGGACCTTATGCAGTCTTACGAAATCCCATGTATTTGTCCATTTTACTATGGTTCCTTCCTATTGCGATTGAATATCCAAACTGGCTATTCATTTTTAAATTGCTTGTATTAATTTCTGTACTTGTTCTTAAAACACTGATTGAAGAAAAGACACTCCTGAAAGCACATAAGAATTACGAAAGCTATCGCAGGAATACCTACAGGATTATTCCATGGCTGTATTAGTTGCATTGCTTTTCAGGTTTTTATTTTGTAATTTGTTATTTAAACGAAAATGCGAAATATGGATACCAGTTCACATGAAGGTTATGCTTTGGTTAATGTTAGAGAAAGAGAACATCCTGTTATTGTCCCTATTACTTCGAAAAATAAGCCGGAAATTCCTACAAATGTGATGAAAAACTGGAAGGAGTTGTTAAACTTAGTTGCTGAGATACTGAAAGTTCCTTCGAGTTTAATTATGAAACTTCATGAAAATGAAATCGAAGTATTCATGAAGAGTAACAACAAAGAAAATCCTTATGAGGACAAGGAGAGGGCTAGCCTGAACACGGGTTTGTATTGCGAAACAGTTACCGGTGAAAACCGGGAGTTGCTTGTACCTAATGCACAGGATGACGATTTGTGGAGGGATAATCCTGATGTGGAACTGGGGATGATCTCCTACTTGGGCTATCCTGTTTTGTGGCCGGATAATGAGGTGTTTGGGACGATCTGCGTCTTGGATAATAAAACGAATCCCTATAATGAACTTTACAGAAAGTTTCTGGCTCAATTAAAATTGCTGATAGAGAAAGATTTAGCATTGCTGTTGGAGAAGAATAAGCTTAAACAATCCTTGGATGATAAAAGATTGCTAATTCGTGAAATTCATCATCGCATAAAAAATGATCTGAATAGCCTGATAGCATACATTAATATTCAATCAACCTCATTAACCCAGGATAGTATTTCACGATTTATTAAGGAAATTGAAAGCAGATTTCGTACCATAAGTCTTATCCATGATAAATTGGTCTTTTCGGTGAATGAAGACCGTATTAACCTGAATGAGTATTTACAGGATCTCGCTAAAATGATCATCAACTTGTTTGAGAATGAAAAAAGAATACAGTTACATCTGAGAGGTGATAACTTATTTACGAATATAGAAACTGCTGTAACCACAGGCCTTATGTTGAATGAATGCCTCTCTAATAGCCTAAAATATGCCTTCGATGAAATAGAGGAAGGAAATGTTTTTATTACAATTCGTAAAAAGGAAGATGGTTTTTTTCAGCTGTGTTATTCTGATGATGGAATAGGATTGCCTTCCAATTATGAAACCAAACGTAAAAACAGTATTGGCATACAACTCATTAAAGCACTTCCCGGGCAATTGAATGGGAAAACCCTAGTTAAACCCGGAAAGGAATATTCCATTTGCTTTACGCTTCAGGATGCTTCTAAATATTAATCCTCTCGCTTCCTGTATCTTTTTATTATTTAGTATACTTGTCTATAGGTATATGCGTTATTTATTCGTTAGAAAGGATTTGATTAAATATTCGTAGCTTATGCAAATAAATAAGAGAAGTATTATTCGTTGGAAGGTCTATATTGATCGCTCTAAGATGTACATTAGTTATATTAACCTGTTTATGATGGTTACCCTCTTTGTAAAAGCCATCGAAAATACCGGAGTGGGCAGGTTTTTTATGTCCTATCCTTATTATACGGTGCCGGTATTGTTTGTTTTGTTTTTGGTGTTTGCTTTGGTACTTGGATATTTCGATTCAAAATTGGGCATTCGTGCCGAAGAAATGAGAAACCTTTCATCTAGTAATCCTGTGCAAATGGAAATCCTGGAGACGCTTAGAGAAATAAGAAAACACCAAAAGGAAGAGGAGCAAGAAAGATCCTGAGCATTTAAGGCTAAGTTGGTAGATATAAATGAACGACGGTGCCCCTTACTTTTGCCTGGCTAAGGTGTATTTCGCCTCCATGAGCAAGAAGTATTTGTTTACAAAGACTTAGTCCTATACCCGAACCATTTTCTTTTGTCGAATAAAATGGCACAAAAAGTTTATCCTGCTGTGCACTATCTATGCCTTCTCCATTGTCAGTTATTGCTATACAGATATTATTTTTTTGCTGTTTTATCCTGATATCAATAATTGGTTCCTGAATGTTCTTCTGGGCTTGAATGGCATTTAAAAACAGATTGATAAGAACCTGTTCCATTAGTTTTTCATCTGCCTTAATGAATATTTTCTGCGGTTCTGAGGTAAGGGTAACATGGATTTTATTCGTTTCAAGTTCCGTTTCCATCAGTTGGATTACCCCTTTTATTAGCGCACTTGTATTAAGGGTTTTTTTTTGTGGTTGGGGAAGGTGGTAGAGCTTTCTGAAGTTGTCGATAAAATTTAAAAGGTTGCTACTTCTTTTATGGATGGTTTGAATTGCCACAGTGGTTTTTGAAATCCTTTTTTTATCAAGCTCTACATGGTTTTTGCCCCCTGTTAACTTTCGGATCTGCATCAGGGCAGTATCTGAAAGTGAAATAATGGGAGTTAGGCTGTTCATCATCTCATGGCTTAGTGTTCTTGACAATGATTGCCATGAATCTACCTCTTTTTTGCTGATTTCACGTTCGATATTGAAAAACAAAACCAGTTGGAAGTTTTGATCTCTTATTCTAAGGGGTTTTATGGTATAAGAATATTGATATTTTCTGTCGTCGTTATATAAAACAAGTTCCGGATTTCTGTTCGGCCAACTTTCAATAATCTGCATAATATTTCTGTTGTTTACAGAAATTGCTTTGAGAACTTGTGACCTGAGATTTAGTTTTTCTTTTGCAAACTTATTCGCCAGGCGAAACTTGTTGGTTTTATCAATAAGAAGCACGCCAGCGTTTATTTCATCAATGATTATTTGCAGTATTTGAAGGTGAGCTTCTTTTTCCATCCTTACATCCAGAAAATCCCGGATAATATCTTCCATAGAATCTTCCAGGCCTCTTCCAGCTTTATGCTCTGCATTTGTTTTTAAAGAATAGTCAGTGTTTCTGATATGATCAGCTACCTGTTGAATTCTACGGTTACTTCGATTGAGGAAGTAAATTAGTTCAATGACAATTGTGAAAAGTAAGATAACTAAAACAATTAGGGTGAAAAGCTTATTCTCCTTATGCCAATGAATAATGATCAGACACATCGTTGCCATTATTAGCAACTGCCTTACAATCAGTTTTATGTTGAATTTATTGAATGTCATGTTTTTTCATTCTCCGGTAGAGTGCATTACGTGTTATACCGAGTTCGGCAGAAGCTTTTGTTATATTATCCCCGTTTTTTTCCAGGGCTTCAAGAATTAGCTTCTTTTCATTGAACTCCAGATTAAGATTTTTTTTACCTCTTATATGGTTTGTCATCTTATTTTTCTTTGGCCAAATATGATTTAGCATCAGCTTGTTTTTTTCTGATAAGACCACAGCTCTTTCTAATGCGTTCTTTAATTCCCTTACATTGCCCGGCCAGTTATAGGCTTGCATTTTTTTTAAAGCCTGATCACTTAATTTTAGGTGGGGCTTATTGTATTTATTTTTAAAAATACGAAGATAATGATCGGCTAAAAGGGGAATGTCATCCACTCTTTTTCTTAAGGGAGGGATATGTATTTCAAATGTATTTAACCTGTAATACAGATCTTCTCTAAAAGTCCCTCTTTCGGTTTTTTCTTTTAAATCTTCATTGCTTGCTGCAATCAGTCTTATATCTATAGTGGTTTCCCTGGACGAGCCTACTGCAGTAATTTTTCGTTCTTCCAGCACACGCAGAAGCTTTACCTGCAAATGCAATGGCAGGTTTCCTATTTCATCAAGAAAGAGTGTGCCCCCCTGGGCTGCCTCAAATCTTCCGGTTTTATTTTCTTTTGCATCCGTAAAAGCTCCTTTAACATGACCAAAAAGTTCGCTTTCGAAGAGGTTTTCATGGATCGATCCCATATCGACAGAGATGAAAACTTTATTACGTCTTTGCGAT
>CAYVSF010000060.1:0-4522 GCA_964453775.1 uncultured Bacteroidales bacterium | reverse complement strand
TGTCTGTGTATTTCTCTGGCAATAAGCTCTTTCCCTGCTCCGTTTTCTCCCAGGATTAATACATCTGCTTCTGTAGGGGCGATTTTAGCCACCTCTCCTAAGGTTTTTTTCAGGTTGTCCTCTTTTCCAATGATAAGCTGGTGTTCCTTATCCAATGCATCCCCTAAAGCTTCCCTGGCATTCTGGTTTTGCTTACTGTTTATAAGTGTTTGTTTATACTTACAGGCAGAGATTACCGAACCTAACAACTTTCCATTTTGCCAGGGCTTAAGTATAAAATCAAACGCTCCCTGCTTGATAGCATTCACTGCCAAATCTATTTCTCCATATGCTGTTAATAGTAATACAACATTGTCCGGATATTCGTCTTTGATTTTTTGAAGCCAAAATAAGCCTTCCATTCCATCGTCTTTGCCTTTTCTGAAATTCATATCCAAAAGGATGGCACCAAAATTATTCTTCTTCAAGAGTCCAGGAATAGTAAAGGGAGTGCTGGTTGTTATCACCTCCAGAAAATGCTCCTCCAAAAACATTTTCGCCGATAAAAGCACATCATCATCATCATCGACTATCAGGATCTTTTCTTTATCTGTATTCATCCATTTATCTTTGTGATTTGTTAAATTGCCTTTGTAAAATACGAAATGTTGCAAAAACGAACAAATTATTGCTTCAAAAGCGAACATCTATGATGTTGCACGTGTTTTTATATTCTTGATATATAGCATTTTAGTGTTTTTGGTATTTGCTTTGCTTTATATTGATAAAAATGATGCTATGCTACAAAATTATTTAAAAACAGCTTTACGATATTTGATTAGAAATAAACTGCAAAGCTTTATTAATATTCTGGGCCTTGCCATAGGAATTGCTTCAACCATATTACTGGTCATTTTTATAAAGCACGAGTTAAGTTTTGATAACTTTCATGACGATTCAGATAAAATTGGCCGCATCATATCAAGATCTGTACGCTCGGGTGGTCATGAAGTAATCTTTCCTGTTACACTTTATGAGATTGCAGATCGAACAAAAGAACAGCTTCCGGAAGTAGAATCAGCAACACATCTCTTTCGGCCTAATAATTTTGAGCTTTCTAAGAAAGGAGAAAAGAAGGGCTTTTTTAAGGGAGTTTATGTGAATCATAGCTTCTTTGATGTCTTTAGCTTTAAACTTCTAAAAGGTGATATCAAAACCGCCCTGACTGGTCCCCAAAAAATTATTTTAACAAAATCCATGGCTAACCAGATTTTTAAAGAAGATGATCCTATCGATAAGACCCTTCAATTCAATGAAAAAGAATACACCGTTTCCGGTGTCATGAAAGATTTTCCGGCTAACTCACACCTGAAATTCGATTATTTAATAAGCATTACTTCTTTGGATCAGGACTGGCTAAGTCAAATGGGGAATGATTTTAATACCTATTTGCGTTTTAATTGTGCATTAAATGAAGAAATAAAAACCAAAGCGGAGAAGGTTGTTACTACTTATGTGAATAAAATGTTTGAACCTCACGGTATTAAATACGAACATTTTCTTCAGCATCTTGGGGACATTCACCTTCATTCGGATTATAATTTTGATATGGCTGAAACTGGCAGTATCCATTATATTTATATCTTTTCTATCCTGGCCGTTTTTATATTGGGTATTGCCATATTAAATTATGTGAATCTGTTTACTGCCAGTAGCCAGAAGCGTTTAAAAGAGGTGGGGATTCGTAAAGTTTCCGGGGCATTCAGAAGTATGCTGATTAGGCAATTCCTGGGGGAATCCGTTATTATCTCTTTCGTGTCTTTCTTGATTGCAATGCTATTGGTAGAAAGTTTTATAGGGGACTTTTCAATTTTGGTTTCTTCGGACCTGCGTTTTGATTATGCATCAAATATTCCCTTGTTGCTTGTGTTTTTTGCTATGTCACTGCTGGTGGGAGCCATTTCTGGTATTTACCCGGCTCTTATTGTTTCCCGAAAGGATCCCATTACTATTCTGCGGGGAGAATTATCCAGAGGTAAAAGGGGAAGTTTTTTCAAGGTGATTGTTGTGTTTGTTCAGTTTTCCATTGCAATAGCACTTCTTGCCGCATTAATTATTCTATATGCTCAGGTTCATTATATGAAGAACAAAGATTTAGGATTTGATAAAGAGCAGGTCGTTTATTTGAGTAGTTTAAGTCCAAAAGTTAAAAACGGCTATCGGACACTCAAAGATGAGCTTTTAAAAAGTCCATCTATCGAGGCTGTCACAGCTTCACAGAGTGTGCCCGGCTATAATCGCTCAGGTATGGTAATAAGAATGGCAGAATGGCCGGAGGAGGAGGCCATCCCCTGTCGCGAGAATAGGGTACAGCCAGATTATGTGAAGACCTATGGCATTGAAATGCTCCGGGGAAGAGATTTTAGTGGTGATCTTGCAAGCGATAAAAAGGGTTTTATTCTAAACGAAGAGGCTGTTAAAATTTTGGGACTTGAAAATCCGTTGGGAGAGGAGATTGTTGTCTGGCAAACGAAGGGAATTATTCAGGGCGTAATGAAAAATTTTCATTTTCGATCCATGCATCAGGAGATTGAGCCCTTGGTTCTTAGTAATAACGTGAATTGGTTTGCAACTATTTCTATACGCCTGGCAAAAGGGCAAATTGATGAAGGAATGGAATACCTTAAAGAAGTTGTAAAGGAATATGATCCGGATTACACCTTTCATTACAATTTTATCGATCAGGATTTTGAGCGGATGTATAAGCGGGAAGAAAAGTCAAATGCCCTTATTTTGATTGCTTCAGTCCTGGCCATATTTATTGCCATGTTAGGTCTGTTTGCGCTTACCGCATTCTCTGTAAATCAACGAACAAAGGAGATAGGCATACGAAAAGCTCTGGGAGCAAAAGAATCGGAAATTCTCATTTTATTGCTTAAGGATTATCTTAAATGGGTATTGCTCGCTGCTGTACCCGGGATACCACTTGCATATATCTTTACGAAACAGTGGCTCGAAAATTTTGCTTATTCCATAAAACCAGAATACTGGATGTTTCTTCTTGCCATAATTGCTGCACTGGTGATTGCTCTTGTTACCGTAAGCAGTATAGCAATAAAGCATTCCAGGGCAAATCCCGTGAATGCCTTAAGATATGAATAATTAGATAAAGAAGAGAAGCAGGGTCTTTTTGAGGACTCCGCTTCTCTTCTTATTTGCTATTCTATAGACAGATATTTTGTATTATCATCCTTATGGCGGTCGATTAAAAGATAGTAAGGATCGATGGTCACTTTTTCCGGCTTTTCATCGCTTTGTATTTGCAATTTGATGTTGCTGTCATCGATACGATGTAGATTCAAATAAGTCAGGCTATCTTCATCATGTTGATCTTTGGTGTACAAAGCTATCTGTATCCAGTCATTGGGATTGATTTCCGTTTCATTTCCCAGGCTATCCGATAGGAATTTCCGGCATTCCAATTCAAGATCGATTTGGTATCTATTATTATCCAATACTTCGGATTTAGCTTCTGCGATCTTGTTGTCATAAATAATGATGCGCTCAAACCAATCTTGAATAATCGTTTGCATGGAATCAGGTGCAGCCTCTTTCAGGTATTCGATAAATTCAAGGGAGGTTGTATATGGAGGTTCCTGGAAAGCATAATCATCGATATATCGTTTTAAAGCATTATTTACCCTATCTTCTCCAATGTATTCTTTTAAGGCATACATCACCACAGCTCCTTTCCCGTAATGAATATATCCCTGAGACGGACGAACGTAGATGATTGGACTTTCGTAGTGTTGCTCCATGGAACGTCCGGTGAGATACTGATCTTGTTCATGACGTAAAAACCTTTTCACCTCTTCTTTATCCTTAAACTTTTCCATTACCATCAGTGCAGAGTATTGCGCCAATACTTCAGACATAACTGTACACCCTTCTACATTTCCTCCAATAACCTGGTGCGCCCACCACTGATGAGCCACTTCATGTGCTGTTATATAATAGGGGTAATTAATATCATTGCTTTTGATATCGGCGATAAATCCAACCGATTCTGAAAAAGGAATTGAATTTGGAAATGCCTGGGCAAAGGATGAAAACCTTGGGAATTCAAAAATCCGGGCTTGCCTAAATTGATAAGGACTGAAATTTTTACCATAATAATCCAGACTGGCTTTCATACTCTCAAGCATATAATCGACATTGTAAGGATGTTTTGCATCATAATAAACGGCCAAATCAATACCATTAATCGTGTCTCTTTTCACCTTATAATCTGCCGATAACCATGAAAAGAAATTCAGGATTTTTGCATCCATTTTGTAATGGAAGAAACGGCGTCCTTCTTCTTCCCATTCTCTTTGCAGGTAACCTGGGGCCAGCGCAATTTGATCGGTCCGGGTACTTACGATAGTTTCAAAATCAACCCAGTCTGCATTGTTTGAAATGTATGTGTTCTTAAGGGCTTCTTGATCGTGAACAGAAGGAAAAACGTCACGTTCCGGCAAACCATATTTTTCCCTTTTTCTTT
>CAYVSF010000059.1:0-10437 GCA_964453775.1 uncultured Bacteroidales bacterium | reverse complement strand
GAGTGGAGCAGGTATGAAGAGAATATTTCAAAAATCGTTGATTACGTTAAAAACAACCCGAAGTGGAGTATTAGTTTGCAGGCACATAAGTTTATGCATATTCCCTAGTAATTTTTTAAATTCAAGGGTCATGAAAAAGACAAGTTTATTTTTAATTCTGATTTTATTTGCTCATTCTATGGCTGCGCAACCCGTCTCTACCGATTCGAAGAGGGCTAAAAAAGCTTACTATGAGGCGCTTAATGCCTATGACAGGATGCAGTTTGAGGAAGCCATCGATCAAATGCAAAAAGCCATCAGGGCAGATGAAAATTTTGTGGAAGCCTATATGGTCCTTGCAGATATCCATACCGATGCCGGAAATACAGAAAAGGCCATTGCAAGCTATCGGACTATTCTTAATAAAAAGCCGGATTTTTTCCCTCCGGCCTATTATAATCTGGCGCTGTTGGAACTTGAGCTGGAGCATTATGAAGAGGCTTATCAGGAATTAAATAAATTTTATACTTATCCCAACCAACACCCGCAGCTTTTAAAGAAGGCCAAAAAACTATACGAGACAGCGAAGTTTGGAAAGGAAGCCATAAAAAATCCGGTACCCTTTGAGCCCAGAAACCTGGGAGATAGTGTGAATAGTAAATTTGATGAATATTGGCCGGCACTGACAGCCGATGAACAGCAATTGCTCATGACCAGAAAAGTTCCCAGGAAAAAGGATGAAATGCCACCGGAATCAGGCTATTTGAAAGAAGAAGATTTGAATAAGGATTACCGGAACATTTTGCCGGCTATTTCCAGGGAGCAGGAAGACTTTTATGTGAGTTACCGCCAGAGAGATCACTGGCAAAAGGCATTTCCCATGCCTGGGATATTGAATAGCAAAGGCAATGAGGGCGCCCAAACAATTACTGCCGATGGTAGAACCATGATTTTTACAGCCTGTGACAGAGAGGGTGGAGTAGGAGGCTGTGATCTTTATATCACCTACCTGGAAGGAAATACATGGACAGAGCCTGAAAACATGGGACAAGCTGTGAATTCGACCACCTGGGATTCCCAACCGGCAGTTTCCAGCGATGGCAGAATGCTGTTTTTTACTTCTGCACGACCCGGAGGAAAAGGAAACAAGGATATTTGGGTGAGCTATAAACAAGCCAACGGACAATGGTCGGAACCCGAAAACCTGGGCGATAGTATCAATACATCCGAAGAGGATATTTCTCCTTTTATTCACCCGGATGGTGTTAGTTTGTATTTTTCTTCCAGCGGGCATCCCGGTATGGGAGGCAACGATTTGTATATAAGTAAAAGAACGAATAACGGAGGCTGGACAGCACCGAAAAATCTGGGCTACCCCATCAATACGAAATCTGACGAGGTTGGTTTGTTTGTTAATGCCAGGGGAAACATGGCTTACTATTCTTCCGATCGTAAGGAGCGGAATGGTCTGGATATTTACGCATTTGAATTGTATAAAGAAGTTCGTCCCCAACCGGTTTCCTATTTCAAAGGTATTGTATTTGATAAGAAGACCGATGAAAAGTTACAGGCTTCTTTTGAATTAATCGATTTATCCAACAGAAAAACAGTTTCTAAATCATTTTCAGATCCGGTAAATGGCGATTTTTTGCTCTGTATTCCAACCGATAAGGATTATGCACTCAATGTGAGCAAGGACGGTTATTTGTTTTATTCCGATCATTTTGAACTCAAGGGCAAGTACGAAGCTACGGATCCTTTTATAAAAGATATCCCCTTAATTCCGATAGAAAAAGGACAACGGATTATCCTAAGAAATATCTTCTTTGCAACTGATTCTTACGAACTAAAGGAAACTTCTATTGTAGAGCTGGAAAAAACTTACGAATTCCTGAAAAAGAACCCGGATTTACAGGTTGAGATAAGTGGACACACCGATAATGTTGGAACAGAAGAGTATAACATGGAACTTTCGCATAACCGTGCCAGGGCCGTTTATAATTATCTGGTGGAGAAAGGAATCGATGAACAGCGATTATCTTATAAAGGGTATGGAGAAACTCAATTTATTTCGGAAAATGATACGCCGGAAGGACGTGCAGAAAACCGAAGGACAGAACTCAAAATAATTGATTATTAATGACTTATAGCTCCGTGTAATGAAGATCATCTAATTTGGGTGATATATCTCACCGCTGTTTATTAAGCAATTATGCAAAAACCTTTGTTATTTTACAAAAGGATTTAGGGTTTTTGTTAACCAGGATCATTTTAGGAAAAGCTAGTTAGTTCTTACATTTTAGCAAAACGGATTTAAGATTGTTTTTCTGTGGTTTTTTGGGTGATTTAGGGTGAGGACCTCGATTTGTGAAAGCAAACCGAGGTCTTTCTTTTTAATCAACCTCTATGAGTTCTTTAATTCTTTCGATCTGCTTTTGCTTATTTACTTCGCGAAGTTTTAATGCAGTTTTCGTAAAGTATTGATGACTGGTAATAAATTTTATTTGCAGCTTATTCCAATCGTTTATGCTGCCAATTTTATTCTGCTCGCTCAATTCTTTGTATAAAGTATTTGAAACAGGAATAAAGTCACTTCTCCCCAGGTAATCCAGATCGGCATCACACATAATTTTTTCCAGGAGACTTTTTGGATTGGGAGGTAACTTGGTGGCCATGATAAGTTCACATATTCTGTCAATTTGATCTTGTGTATAATTAAATTCGGGTAGGTATTCATGTGCCAGTTGTGTTCCATGATACTCATGCTCATCATACCCGATAATATGACCTGCATCATGGAAAAGTGCAGCAGATTTTAAAAGCAAAATGGATTCATCATCTACACCTTCGCCATAACCAATAAGTTCGGCCTGGTTAATCACATCGATAGTGTGCTTTACATTGTGGTAGTATAAATATGCGGGCAATTCTTTTTCCATTCTGTCTAAAACAATCTCCTGTAAATCAGTAAATTGTCTGAGGAGGTACTTGTTGTGGAAAATAGTATTCGGATAGTACCCCAGTTTTCTGTTTTTCGAATAAGGCGGCTTAATTCTTTTAAGGAAGTACATTTCCATATCTCCCTTATATTTCACAGGAATTTTCCCGTTATACTCACAGAGGAAATATTGTTTTACCAGCTCGTAAGTCATGATAGATATGTTGATACGGCTTACTTCGCTTGCAGAAGCCATTCTGGTTGCAATATGAACGGAATCACCTTTAAGATCATAAGATATTTTCTTTCTGCCTGAGAAAGTGGCTGTTACAGGCCCTGTGTGTATTCCCATTTTTAGATCCCAGAAATGCTTGTTTTGCTTATTGTATTCTTCCTTTAAATTGTACAGGTAATCCTGCATCTCCAGGGCAGCAAGAACCACATCAACAGGGTTGGTAATGTTCTTCTCGGGTACACCACCCGCACACATGTATGCATCGCCAATGGTTTTTATTTTCTCAATTTTATATTTTTTTACAATGGAATCAAAATGGAAAAAAATTCGATCCAGCTCATCAATGATGTCGGTTGATCTGTCTTCTTCTGATATTTTTTTAAATCCTTGTATATCAGCATAAAGTACAGTTACCATTTCAAATCGCTGTGTCCGGCTTTTGTCTTTTTTCTTTATTCCATCGGGCATAGCTTTAGCAGGAAGCTTATTGATAATGGCTTCGTATTTTTCCTTTTCTTTTAAAGCCGTTTCGTATTGTTCTTTGAGCACTTTGATTTCTTTATTAAGTTTTTTGTTCTCCTTAATCAAATCCGCTATACGAAATACCAGCGATTGCTCTTTTTCTTTGTTCATAGAAGTACAGATTATTCTGAAATTTGCAGGACTGATAACCTGCCTGCAATTCATCTAAAAATATACGCAAAAACTTCCGAATATGTTATCTGTCTACTACGAATTTTGCGATATTTTTATAAACAGAATATTTTCATTGATAAAAAGAACCATGGTATTTAGAGTATGAACGAAAAAAAAACTCCCATATTTTTTATGGGAGCTTTTTCTGTAAACTTTTTTGTTTAAAGCTTTAAAAGTTGTTTAACGACGACTTTGCCTTCCGATTCAATCCGAAGAATGAAATTGCCCTTTTTCTTGTTCAGGGCTTTGCCTGTATGCAGATATATCGGCTTCCCCTGAAGATAGTAATAGCTCTTTTGTAGAAGTAAGCGTCCGTTCATATCGTAAATGCCCACATGGATATCCTCTTGATTTCCCATACCCTCTAATAAAATTGTAATATCCGATTCAAAAGGATTTGGAAATACCCTGGCATTGTGTTGAGGTCCGGAAATACCGGTTGTCTCCAAGACGGTTAATTTTACTGGAATACGCACGCTGTTTTTGTTATTCATAGCTACCAGTACATAAGTGCTATAGCTGCCGGTTTCCAGCGTTTCTGCTGATATAATAACTTCAATGCTGTCGGTTTCTTCTTCAACTGTTCCTCCGTTGGAGGCCAGACTTATCCAACTGTTGTTCTCCTCATCTTCGATACTTAAATCATAAGTAGCAGAACCGGTGCCTGAATTTTTGATAAACAGTTTATGTAAACTAGATTCTTCTTTTTCTAAAGTGTCAATTATTTCGCTCTGTTCAACAACTAGTTCCGGGTGGTAGCTTGTTGAAAAATTTATAGAAATTGTAGTGTCTTCCTCTTCTCCCAGCAAGGATATTAGAAGCTGACAATAGTAACTTTCCTCAAGACCATTGCTCTTAAGTGAAAGATCTATTTTTTCACTATCATTTGCGTCAATCGTTCCTGTAGTAGGTGTTATTTCAATCCAATTTTCTGTAGAATTATTATTATTTATTTGAATTTGATAATCAAGTGGCACTGAATACACATTTTTGATAGAAAAACTTCTATTAAGCGTATCAATGACATCCCCAGATGCATTAATTTCTTTCACTGAAGGTGCTAATTTGTATTTGTTATTCAGGGTAATATCAAGAAGTGTAAGTTTTTTCCGTTCAACGAAAATCCCTTCTACTGTTTTTGCTTTGTATCCCGGGGATGAAATTTCCAGCGTATAGGTCCCCGGATCAATCAAACGGGTAAAATGCCCGGTGTTGCTGTCGGAAAAAACCATTGAGCTGTCGATGTCCGCATCGTGCCCCTCCACAATAATTTTGGCCTGCACCGGGTCTCCTGCTTCATTTTTAACCAGTCCCTGGATACCATAACTGGCGAGTTCCATGTAGGCTAAAAGGGCTGCTTTATTATAAATCCAGTGATCTGGCAGCTCTTCTGAATTAAGCAGTTTTTGATTCGAAATTTCCATGGTAATCTCCCGGCATTGATGGAAAAAGTTCATGTAATCCTGTCTGCCACCAGAAATTGGGTACCAGTCGTAGCCGTTGATCACTATATTCTCAGATGTACCATTTGCGTTTGAATAGACTCCTGAAAAATAACCATCAGGGCTGCTGGCAGTTGCAGAATCCGCATAAACATGACTTGCATAAATAAACCAGCCTTCATCTACATGCGATCGGGACCAGGTATCCCAGGGGTAGTTGGCTACTTCGGCACCTCCATGAAAATTGGCCGACATGACAAAGTCGTGGCGCTCTGCAAATTCCATCATGGCAATGGTTTCTGCCTGGTGGCTATACCCGTCTGGGTTTGTTCCATCTTCCGGATCCGGAAAGTTGCGGTTCAAATCAACGCCATTGCTATTGCCCCGTATGGCACTTGTAATAGATGTATTTCCTCCATAGTATGTGCCGTCTGGGTTTGCTGCGGGATTGATATAAATCTGCAGGGAATCTACCAGGCGGGTTATGCGATCGGAGCTTCCATAGCTGGTCAGAAGGGAGTCGGCTAATCGAAGGAGTAGCACAAAACCTGTGGTTTCATCCCCATGCATGGTTCCGGTATAGAAAAATTCCGGCTCGGCTTCGTTTTCTACCACATTATCGGATATTTTAAGGGTGAGCAAAAGGCGTCCCTGTTCCGATTCTCCAATTGTATCTAATTTACACAAGTTCGGATAATCAATTGTGAATTGCTCCATCATATCCAGGTAGACCTGGTAGGTGGGATAGGCATCCCAGTTGCTCATTTCAGCTATACTGTTTGCCATGGTGTAGGCCTTGCTGTCTTTTCTTGCTTCTTTGGGAATAATGCTATACCTGTAATCTGTTGCCTGTAATTGCATGAATTGTTTTGCAGTGGCAAAAGCAATAACCCGGTTGTCAATTACATTATCGATAGATACCCGGCGGGTAAGATCTTCCAGTTGCGAGCGATGCTCGATCTCAATCTCAAGTTTGTAATACTTGTCCTGTCCCGAAAGATTCAGGCTCAGGAATAGAAAAAATAAAAGTAGAATGGGATTAAATGTACGTTTCATGTCCTCACTAAAGTTTAGGTTAATAGTTGTTAGATTCTGAGTTTTTCAATGGTTTAAAATAGCTGCTATTCTTTATATTTTGGCTCCAATACCCTCCCTGCAAACAGAATTGTATTGTTTCTGTTTTCTTTGATGATGAAAAGGAATGGATGATCAACTTTAAAAGCTGTAGTTTCAGGAATTATTGCTGTTTTTCTCATGACAACTGCAGTTGCTGCTGCTGCTTCGGTTCCTTCTTCGTTTACATCGATAAAGGCTTTGTGAATGACTTTATCAATAAACAGCCTTTCTTCATCTGTTATTCCACTAAATTCAGCACTTCCTGAAAAAGCTCTGTTCATCCCCATCTCCTGCAAAGGATCATTAATCGTCTTTTCCCAGGTATACTTAAATTTGGGCAGGCTCACATTGGCTTGTGTTCTTTTCATGCCTTTCAGCATCTCCCGGTAGTGTGCATCATTTATCCATTTTTCTAATTTCATCAATCCATAGCGTTCTTTGGGTAACAGGATAAGCATGGATGCATCTCCTCCTTTGTAAGGAAGCTCCACAGCCTGGAATAACTTATGGTCAAAATGCCGGGTTTGGATGCTTTTATGCATATAGGTGGCTTTCATTTCACATTTGGAGAAGATATAGAAGGTTTCCTGCGTATTTCTTTCTTCTTCAAACTGTTCCTGCCATGGCGCATTAAAATAGATGGCATTTACAAGCACTATACGTGTACTCCTTTCAATACTACCTTTTTTGAGTAAATCCTGGATTTTATTAGCCGTCTTTTTTTCTACCCAGTTGTTTATTTCTTCCCTGGCTTCTTCCGGATTGCCTGCGAAATTGCAGTAGTTCAATTCTCCTGAGTAGTAGCTGTCTATGGCCTTCAGATAGGGAGCGTTCAGCTTCAGGTTCTTTTGCGCCCAAAGTGAATTGGCAATATTTAGGGTGATGGATTTCATGGTATTATCCAGATAATTAGAGAGCTGATGATAGGATGCATTGAGTGCATCTAAATCTGGATTAAATGCCATTACCTCAGACATCTCCTCTTTTGTTTTTCCTGTTGCGCCATTGTATGGCAAAGCTAAAGCCGAAGAGATACTGTGCGGTGAGTAAATTAGATTCACTGGTTCCTCTTTTATTTCCTGGTAAAACTTCCAGTTAAATGCATTAACACTTTTGCTGAATTCCATTGTTTCTTGAGCATTCAATTGCCAGGCGAAAAACACCAAAATGGCAGTTATTACTATTGATTTCATGGGTCGGGATTTTTTTCAAAAGTAAGTATTTAATTTGAAGTAAGCGAAGAGGGTTAGGGTTTTTTGAGCAGCAAATTATATTTTTTATAAAACTTTTTTCTGATTTTTTTTGTTTACCAGAAAAATTTGAACTAAAATTGTACCCAAATCTGAAAAAAATGAATTTGACAGTTGTACATAGCAAGCATCATCACCATCATCATAATGGATGAGCGAACTATGTGCATTAAATTGTAATTAACCAAATAAGATATAACAAAGGGTTGCAATAAAATGCAGCCCTTTTTTTTTATAAAATACGATACTATGATTCAGAAAGTACATCATCACCATCATCATCATCTTTACAGGATTTCTGTAAAGCAGAGGGGATGTTGTGCCTGACAAGAGCGAATTAACTATTTAGATTCAAAGGCCTGCAGCTATCTGCAGGCCTTTTTTTGTTTCATTAAACTAATTCAACCATGCAAAAATTAAAACTAGCTATTCAAAAATCCGGTCGTTTAAGCGAGAAATCGGTGAAATTGTTATCGGAATGTAACATTAAACTAACGAACGGGAATCGAAAATTGATTTCACTTTCCGGAAATTTTCCCATCGAAGTGCTCTACTTAAGGGATGATGACATTCCACAATATGTCTACGACGGTGTTGCAGATATAGGAATTGTTGGGGAAAATGAGTTTTTAGAGAAAAGATACAATTTAGACATTCTGCAGCGCCTTGGCTTTGCCAAATGCCGGCTGTCACTGGCTATCCCAAAGTCGGAGAAGTATGAGGGCATCAACTACTTTAATGGAAAGCGCATTGCCACATCCTACCCCAATATTCTAAATAACTATCTGATCGACAAGGGGGTTCGTTCGGAGATACATGAGATAAGCGGTTCTGTTGAAATAGCTCCGGGGATTGGTCTTGCAGATGGTATATTCGATATTGTGAGCTCCGGAAGTACGCTCATTAGTAATGGTCTTAGCGAGGTGGAGCAGGTTATGAAATCTGAAGCTGTCATTATAGGTCGCGATAACCTGATGGCTGAGAAACAGGAAATATTGGATCAATTACTTTTTCGAATAAAAGCGGTACAGAAGGCCAATAACAATAAGTATATCTTACTCAACGCACCTAATGCCCAACTGGATAAAATCATTAAAATTCTTCCGGGAATGAAGAGCCCCACCATAATGCCTTTAGCAGATAAAGATTGGAGTTCCTTACATTCTGTAGTTGAAGAGAACCGGTTTTGGGCTGTTATTGATCAGATTAAAGCTGCAGGAGCGCAGGGAATATTAGTGTTGCCCATTGAGAAAATGGTTTTGTAAAGTAACTCGCTAAACGCAAAATGATGAAAACAATAAAATACCCTCCAAAAGAAGACTGGGAAGCTTTGTGCAAAAGACCGGTGATAGAGAACAGGCAACTTTTTCAAACCATAGAGGAGATATTTGAGGAAATAAGCATTGGCGGCGATAAAGCTCTCATGAAATTTACCCGGAAATTTGATAAGGTTAAACTGGATGAACTTTTGGTATCCGATCGTGAAATTCAGGAATCAATTAATCTTTTGGACAGCGATCTGAAGGAAGCCATGCAACTGGCTGCTGATCAAATTAAGAATTTCCACAAAATTCAACTTGAGCAGGAAAAAATAATGGAGAACCTGCCGGGCGTAAGATGCTGGCAAAAGCCTGTACCCATCGAAAATGTGGGACTGTATATTCCGGGAGGAACGGCTCCGCTTTTTTCTACAGTACTGATGCTGGGGCTTCCTGCACAGATTGCCGGCTGTAAAAATGTAGTGCTTACAACTCCTCCTGATAAAGAAGGGAAAGTAAATCCTGCCATCTTATATGCAGCCATGCTTTGCGGAATTGAAACGATTGTCAAAGCAGGAGGAGCACAGGCCATTGCAGCTATGGCACAGGGGACGGAAACCGTGCCTAAAGTGGACAAGGTTTTTGGTCCTGGCAACCAATATGTAACAGCAGCCAAACAGTGGCTTAACAATTACGGAGTATCGTACGACATGCCTGCAGGTCCGTCTGAAGTACTGGTTATTGCTGATGATACGAGTAATCCTGCTTTCGTGGCTGCAGATCTTCTTTCACAGGCCGAGCACGGAGTGGACAGCCAGGTTGTTTTGCTTAGTGACAGTGAAGTGCTATTGGTACAGGTGAAAGAAGAGTTGTCCGTTCAAATTGAAGACTTACCCAGGAAAGAAATCGCTTTGGAATGTCTGGAGCAAAGTATGATGATACAGTTCAACGATTTGGATGAGTGTATGAATTTTTCTAATCTCTATGCACCTGAACACCTGATTATTGCAACTGGCAATTATTCTCAGCTAAAAGATGATGTGGTTAATGCCGGTTCTGTTTTTCTGGGGAATTATACTCCCGAAAGTGCCGGAGATTATGCATCAGGAACCAATCACACATTGCCCACAAATGCTTTTGCTAAAAGCTTTAGCGGGGTGAACCTGGATAGCTATCTTAAGAAAATAACCTTCCAGGAAATTCAAAAAGAGGGACTGGAAAGAATTGGTCCGGCGATATCCTGTATGGCTGAAAATGAAACCTTACAGGCACACAGTAATGCTGTAAAGATTAGATTGGCAACAATAAAAACCGAATTAAAATGAGCATCCAAAATCTACTTCGAGAAAACATTCGTAAGCTTAAAGCCTATTCTTCCGCAAGGGAAGAGGAGGGGTTTAAAACAGCAAATATCTATTTAGATGCGAATGAAAACGGCTTCTACAAGGAGCTGAACAGGTATCCTGATCCACTGCAAAGAAAACTTAAAAAAGAGATTGCAAGCTGGCGGAATGTGTCTGCC
>CAYVSF010000058.1:0-10466 GCA_964453775.1 uncultured Bacteroidales bacterium | reverse complement strand
CGATAGTGTGGATGCTTATTTAAAGCAAGTTTTAGAACCACTATCACAACGAGAGTTCTATATTTTTCATCCGGCACTTGGTTATTTTGCGCAGGAATATGGATTGAAGCAAATTCCAATTGAAGTAGAAGGAAAAGAACCCAGCGCTGCTTATATGAAGAATTTGGTGGATGACTCAAAAGAGAAAGGAATTGGAATTATTCTTGTGCAAAAGCAATTCCCGATGGATAAAGCAAAAGTCATCGCAGAGGAAATTGATGCCGAACTCGTTCAGATCGATCCCCTTGCTTATAATTGGATTGAAGGAATGAAAGAGTTGGGAGCTTTGCTTGCCGGGCATCTAAAATAAACCTGTATAAAATTTAGTATAAATGGAACCTATAGTTGAGTTAAAGGATGTTTCAGTGGGGTACAATGATGAATGGGTGCTGAAAGATGTGAACCTGAAGGTCTTTAAAAAAGATTTTATCGGAATTATCGGTCCCAATGGAGGTGGTAAAACTACTTTATTAAAGTTGATTCTTGGAATTTTAAAACCCTGGAAAGGCAAGATAGTACGCAACTTTGATCAAGCAAGTGATTCGATAATTGGTTATTTACCCCAAATTACAGCTACCGATAGTAAGTTTCCCATTCAGGTCATAGATGTTGTCTTATCCGGTTTGATGTCGCGTAAAGCTTGGTTTGGACGCTATTCGAAGGAAGATAGGTTAAAAGCTTTGACTGTAATGGAAAAAATAGGTGTTGAGCATTTAAAGGATAGTAGTTTTGGTGAGTTGTCCGGAGGGCAAAAGCAGCGTATTCTGCTTTGCAGGGCAATTATTTCATCTCCTGAATTGCTCGTTCTCGACGAGCCCAGCACATATGTAGACAATAAATTTGAGGGAGAACTTTATGAATTGCTCAGGAATTTTAACGAGGAGATGGCTATTATTATGGTTTCTCATGATTTAGGTATTATTACACCATATATAAAATCGATCGGGTGCGTAAACAGAAGTTTCCATTATCATAAGTCTAATAAAATAACCGAGGCACAATTGGCAGCTTACAATTGTCCGATCCAACTAATTACTCATGGAACCATTCCGCATACAGTACTAAAAAAACATTCATAATGGTTGAGATTTTTGAATATACGTTTTTGCGGCATGCTTTTTTAGCCGCTTTACTTGCAAGCATTACATGTGGTATTGCAGGAACCTACATTGTTTCCAGGAGAATGGTATTTTTAAGTGGTGGCATCACGCATTCTTCATTTGGGGGAATTGGGATAGCTCATTTTTTGGGATTTCATCCCATACTCGGAGCCATCGTTTTTAGTGTTTTATCTGCATTAGGAATTGAAGCCCTTTCCAAAAAAACGGAATTACGCGAAGATTCGGTAATCGGCATCTGGTGGTCATTTGGAATGGCCATTGGAATTTTATTTATTTTCATTACACCCGGTTATGTTCCCAATCTTATGTCGTACCTCTTTGGAAGCATTCTTTCAGTATCACTTTTTGATTTATACTTACTTACGGGTATAGCGCTTTTGTTGATCTTTTTCTTCTCTTTCTTCTTAAAGACCATACTCTTCATTGCCTTTGATCAGGAATATGCCTATACACATAAAGCTCCTGTTCAGCTTTTTAACTACCTTACTATTAGCCTTGTTGCCCTGACAATTGTTTCGAATATTAAAATAGTAGGGATTATTCTTGTGATATCATTATTAACTATACCCCAATCAATAGCAAATTTATTTACACGGAAATTTAAGAACATAATACTACTTTCAATTGTTATTGGTTTTGCAGGTTCATTATCAGGCTTGGCCATTTCTTATAATTTGGATGTTCCTTCAGGAGCTGCTATTATCTTTTCGCTTATTGTACTTTTTGTACTGGCTAAGCTGGTGAAATGGATAAGTAAAAGGCTTATTGTAAAAAGTTTATAAATGTCATGATTTATTTATTATGAAAGTACTAAATTCGTACACTACAAGATAAATCAATAAAAATAAAAAAAGATATTGTTATGAATTATGATTTGATTGTTATAGGAAGTGGTCCCGGAGGATACGTTGCAGCTATACGTGCATCACAATTGGGAATGAAAGTAGGTGTTGTAGAGCGAGCAGAACTTGGAGGCATTTGCTTAAACTGGGGGTGTATTCCCACTAAATCATTACTAAAGAGTGCACAGGTATATAATTATATGCAGCATGCCAGTGATTATGGGATTGAATTGAAAGGTGAAGCCAAAGCTGATTTTGAAGCTATGGTAAAACGGAGTAGAAATGTTGCTGAAGGAATGAGCAAAGGGATTCAGTTTTTATTTAAGAAAAATAAAGTTGAACACCTTCAGGGAAATGGAAAATTGATAGGGCCCCATAAAGTTGCTGTGGAGAATGATGGAGATACAAAAGAATATGAAGCCAAGCATATTATTTTAGCTACTGGAGCACGTTCAAAGGAGCTTCCAGGATTAAAACAGGATGGTAAAAAAGTAATAGGTTACCGCAAGGCCATGACACTGGATAAACAGCCAGAGACAATGATTGTGGTAGGTTCCGGTGCAATAGGAAGTGAGTTTGCACACTTTTATAATTCTATAGGAACAAAAGTTACATTGGTGGAGTTTTTACCTCAAATCGTACCCCTGGAAGATGAAGAGGTATCCAAGCAGTTGGGCCGTTCTTTTAAAAAGTCAGGAATTAAAGTGATGACCAATTCAGCCGTTGAGAAGGTTGATACATCAGGCAAGAAATGTAAAGTATCCATTAAAACCAAGAAGGGCATAGAAGAGCATGAGGCTGATGTAGTACTGTCGGCTGTAGGTGTAACACCCAATATCGAAAACATAGGACTTGAAGAGTTGAATATTGAGTTGGAAAATGGGAAAGTAAAGGTAGATGATTATTACAGAACCAATGTGGATGGCGTTTTTGCCATTGGTGATATTGTTCATGGTCCTGCCCTTGCACATGTAGCTTCTGCCGAAGGGATTGCATGTGTTGAAAATATTGCCGGTGAAAATCCGGATCCCATCGATTACAATAATCTTCCGGCTTGTACATATACGACTCCAGAAGTAGCTTCAGTAGGTATGACCGAAAAAGCTGCAAAGGAAGCAGGATATGAGTTGAAGGTAGGGAAATTTCCTTTTACGGCCTCCGGAAAAGCGAGTGCAGCGGGAGAAAAGGACGGGTTTGTTAAACTGATTTTTGATGCGAAGTATGGTGAATTGCTTGGTGCTCATATGATTGGTGCTAATGTGACAGAAATGATTGGCGAAATGGTTGTTGGTAAAAAATTGGAAACAACCGGTCATGAAATTATAAAGTCCGTTCATCCGCACCCAACCATGTCCGAAGCTATTATGGAAGCTGCTGCTGCTGCTTATGATGAGGTGATTCATATCTAAAATAGAAAAAAAAGCAAAAAAGAAAGAGGCTGGGGATTCCCAACCTCTTTCTTTTGTCTTAATTGCCCGGTTTTCAGTATGTGTGACTATACACTTGTGTTCTGGCTGTAAAGATTTGCTTGCTGTAATTACTCTTTGTTAATGCTATTAAGAAAAGTAGAGTAATAGCCAGAAAAATAATTAAGACTCCAAAGTTCATGCTATGAACGTGGCTTCTTGTCTTATTTTTAGTTTGCATATTCATTTTGTTCTATTTTAGATTTTTAGGTTGTTCGGATTTTTAAAAATCCCTGAGAGAAACATACAATTTGTGGTGTTTTCTCTTAGGCTGATAATAAAGGGTTTATTCGCTATAATTACATCTTCGTTTTCACTTTCTTTATCCTGGTATGAGTCTGGGAGTAAAGCACCTTTTTTGTTGAGCGAGAAGCTACTAAAAGATTTATACTCACTAATGTAAAGCTGATCTTCCGAGATTCCTGTAAAGTTGGCATCACTGTTGAAAAGATTTACACCTACTTCTTGTAAGTGTTTTTTCATGTCGTTAAATAGTGCAATTTTCGTATTTGGAAGAACGAGAGTTATATCTTTTTCTGTGGCTTCCATTTTCCATTTATCAAGGTTTCTTGCGGTAAAACTTTTTATGGTTACATCAATACTTGCCATTATTTTAGGTATAACAAGAACCATGCTATAGTTATTGTTTTTCAGAGGTAGCTCAATATAATGATAATAGGATGTTTCGTAGCTTCTAAAAGTATTCCTTGCCGACATGAATTTTAACTTGGTGCTGTCTGTATTGCTCATGTAAAAAGTCTCATGGTCCGGGGCATCAGAGAATGCATAGTTCCATTCAATTTGCATATCGATTCCGTTAAGAAGTATAATATTATCCTTTGGCAGGGCTTCAAAACCTTTATCAATATTATTATTACTGGAATTCCTTATCCAGGTATTGATGGAATCTAAACTCGATAGCTTGGCATAATCCATATATTCCATCTCTATATCGTAGAAATATTCTGATATGTTGATGAACGTTTCGCGTATGGGATGCTGATTGCTTGTTATTATTTTATTGTATAAAGAAATACCCGCCTCCTGATCTGCGGATTCATATTTTTCAAGCAATCGTTTAAAATTGTTGTTGAGTTGATCTTGATCAGTTATTGTCAGATTCATAAAAGCAGCCAACTCATCTTTCGTTTCTAATTCTGCAGAATTATAGAGACAGGCTAATGTCTGTTGCATGCAGATGGGACTGAATAAGGTATTTCCATCGAGCGAGTAACTTTGCTTTGTGATTTCACATCCCAGTTGATTAATGGAAGTAACAATATCCATCTCCTCGGGATTTAGCAAAAGGCTTTCCGTGTAATCGAAATCATCCTTAGCACAGCTTTGCAGAATAAGCGCCAGCGTAATTAGAATAATATATTTTATCAATTTCTTCATATTTCTTCAGATCGGCAAGTTGTTTATTCTGTTTCGACTTACCAAGAGTATGATGTCTGTTCAATAAAAATGGTTGCGTCTAATTAACTTTGAAGAAGTTGCGCAACCATTTTTTTGATTTTACCATCATATTTTTGAGACTTATGTAGTTTTGCATGTTTTTTGTTCGAATTTATTCGATAAATTTGTAGGAACGAATAATTTAACCTTTGGCGTGCAGGACATCAATAAGCTCATAAAAGGATGTTTACGTAATGATCGGCTCGCACAAAAAGAGTTTTATCATTACTTTGCAGATAACATGTATGCCCTTTGTCTTCGTTATACCGGTAATGAGGATGAGGCTAAAGATGTTTTGCAAGACGCTTTTATTAAGGTTTTTAAAAATTTGAAACAGTATAAAAGCAAAGGTTCTTTTCATGGTTGGGTGCGCAGAATTGTTGTAAATACAGCCTTAGAACGATTCAGAGATAAGAATTATCTTTTTGCGCTGCATGCAGATGATGTGGATGAGGTGAATGTGGAAGGCTATAGTCATGTGCTGGAGGAAATTTCCAAAAAGGAAATCATGAACCTTGTGCAATCTCTTACTCCGCAGTACCGTGTTGTATTTAACCTCTATGCAATCGAAGGTTATTCGCACAAGGAAATTGCGGAAATGCTCAACATTAAGGAGGGAACTTCTAAATCAAATTTATCCCGTGCAAGGGAAATATTGAAAGAGAAACTGACCGCCCTTTTTGAAGAAAAAAGGAAAACAACTAAAACGGTCTGATTATGGAGAATATAGATAAGATCTTTAGAGAGAAGTTGAAGAGCCAGAAACTGTCTGCTCCTACGGATATTTGGGACAATATCGAGGCAGAATTGGACCGTTCAGGCAGTACCAAATCATTATTGATATGGAGAATTGCTGCATCTATTGCTGTACTTGCAGGATTGTCCACCTTACTTTTGTGGCAGCTTGTGCCTGATAATTCAATAAATAATCTGGCACAGGAAGTGCAGATAGAGGAAGGAGACCAACCAGAGGTATCTTCAGATCAAACATCAGAACCTTCCATAAATTTGGATTTATCAGATGTTAAAAAGATAGAAGAGATAACAGCAAAGAATCTTATTGCCTCAACAACAGAAAATGTTAAAACTCAAAACGAGCTTAAGAAAAAGAAGCCTTTAGATATTGATGCAGCAGATGGAAAAGTTATTGCGGATAGTAAAGCTACAAACGATAATGTTTTGCAATCTTTGGAGACTTCGCAGCCGAAGATAATAGCATCTAATAATTTCAAAAATGAGTTGCGTTTAACCCACTCTAATCAAAACCAGCCTGAATTAGGGCTTGGGCAAAATAATAAAAAAGAGAAGCAAATATTGAAAGATCTGCTTCAGAAAATTGAAGTAGGGGGAAATTTTTCACCCACTTTCGCATATCGGGATGTTAATTCTTCTGGCGAAGGATTGCCTACTGAATTCTATAACGAGTATGAAAGTGGCATGATGGCCTTCTCAGGTGGGTTAAGTCTTGCTATGGAAGTTACCAGGCGGTTAAAGGTATATTCCGGTTTGAACTATAGCCAATACGGGCAGCAAATTTCCGGTCTAAACCTTTACAGTAATGCAGCAATTGATGCCTATCCCGAGATTTATTCCAATTTCTCCAATAGCTACCAGTTAAATAATTCATTTGGCCTTTCTGATATCCAATCGCAGTACTTTTTTACGGATGAAACAAAATACAGAGTAGATGTGGCCTCCAGCAATAAATTGTTTTTCGACGAAGAGAATGAGAGTTTTTATAGTGTTGATGGCGTCTTGCAACAAAAGCTCGCTTACCTTGAAGTACCATTTGTATTAGATTACCTGATTTTGGATAAAGGGCTTCAACTGAGTTTTCAGGCCGGTGTTGGTGCAAATTTTCTTCTTTCTGATCAGCTTATACTTAAGACGAATGAAACAGCTGAAAGCATTGGAAGCACGCAGGATTTGGCAAGAAACAATTTTAGTGGTATTTTGGGTCTTCGTCTCAGCTATCCCATTACTCCAGCATTTGATCTAAGCCTTCAGCCAGGGGTTAAATATTTTATCAACGAGATCAATCCTGCATCATCGATACAAACTCATCCCTATACTATGGGCCTATATGCAGGAATAAACTATCGCTTTTAGTGAGTGACTCCGGTTTTATTTCGTTATTTTTGTAACTTTTTAATGGATATTATTGTTACAGTTATTAGAAATAATAGCGAGATAGAACTATGGATAAAATGAAGGATACAGCGGAAGGTGGTTTAATAAAACTACGCAGGTGGATAGTATTTTTAGGAGCAATGAGTTTGATTTTACTGGCTGTGGTTTTTAGTGGTTTTTTGCAATGGGAAGAGGATGAGGAGGATAAAAACTTTCAGAAAATATTCCAGGAGAAATATGGGATTTATGCACTACAAATCCCGGATGAGATAGCATTTGCAGGTGAAAGAGTACCCCTGGAACGATTCGATGTTCAGGAAGCTTTTGACCAGGAGCTTTTAATAAATACCTATTGGCAATCGCAAACACTGCTTTTTATTAAAAGAGCGAACCGCTATTTCCCCATACTTGAGCGTATCCTTAAAGAAGAAGGAGTGCCGGATGATTTTAAATATCTGGTACTGGTAGAAAGCGATTTGAAAAATGCAGTTAGTCCGGCCGGTGCAGTAGGAATTTGGCAATTTCTGGAAGGAACTGCCGAAGATTATGGATTGGAGGTGAATGCTGTGGTAGATGAGCGTTATCATATTGAAAAAGCCACCAGGGCAGCATGCGAATATCTAAAGAGTGCCAAAGAAAAGTTTGGAACCTGGACAATGGCCGCAGCCGCATATAATATGGGTAGAACCGGGTTGATTAGGCAGATGAACAGGCAAAAAGAAAACAATTATTATGATCTGCTGCTCAACCAGGAGACAGCCCGTTATATCTACAGGATTCTGGCTGTTAAGTTAATTTTGAACAATCCACAAAAATATGGTTTTCACCTTAAAGAGAATGATTTGTATCCAGTGATACCAACCTTTGAGGTCAAGGTTGATACAGCCGTTAATGACTTTGCTGCTTTTGCTGCTGAATATGGTATCACCTATAAGATCCTTAAATATTTTAACCCCTGGCTAAGAGATACCTATTTGAAAAATCCTCAGGGGAAAACCTATTTTATTAAAATTCCTGAACAATATCCACTTGCTGATGTTTCTTCAGATTCAATCCCTAATGTTAATTGATCAAGCTTCATGAGTAAATCAGGTATCAGTAAAAGTCCTGCCAGTGGAAAAGATACTATGTTAGTAGTGGAAGGGGCCAGGGTGCATAATCTTAAGAATATTTATGTTGAGATTCCGCGAAATAAGTTAACAGTCATTACAGGATTGAGTGGAAGTGGTAAGTCGTCTTTAGCTTTCGATACTATCTATGCAGAAGGACAACGAAGATACATCGAAACCCTGTCATCTTATGCCCGGCAGTTTTTAGGTTCTATGGAGCGACCCGATGTGGATAAGATTCATGGATTGAGTCCTGTGATATCAATAGAGCAAAAGACAACAAATAAAAACCCTCGTTCGACGGTAGGAACAGTGACAGAAATTTATGATTTTATGCGTTTGTTATTTGCCCGGGCTGCTGATGCATATTCATATGTTAGCGGAGAAAAGATGGTGAAGTATACAGATGAGCAGATTGTTGATAGGATTATCGAAAAGTTTGAGAATAAATCTGTCATTATTTTAGCCCCAATTGTGCGCGGAAGAAAAGGCCATTACAAAGACTTGTTCGAACAGTTCCGCAAAAAGGGTTATCTAAATGTGCGGATTGATGGAGAGATGAAAGAAATTACTCCGGGAATGAAAGTTGATCGCTATAAGATTCATCATATTGAAATTGCTATTGACAAATTGAAGGTTAAAAAGCAGGATTTAAACAGGCTTAAAAGATCCGTTAAAAGTGCAATGGATCAAGGGAAGGGTGTTATTCAAATATGGGATAAAGAGGAAGAAGAGCCTGTTTTCTACAGCCGAAAATTGATGTGCCCCACTTCGGGTATTTCTTACAATGAACCTGCACCGCATTCTTTCTCTTTTAATTCTCCGCAGGGAGCATGTCCAACCTGCAATGGAATGGGAGAAATTCCCCAGGTGGACTTAAAAAAAATTGTTCCGGATAGAAAGATTAGTATCCGGAAGGGAGGAATTGTACCTCTGGGTAAGTACAAAAACATGCTTATATTCTGGCAGTTAGAGGCTATAGCAGCCAGGTATAATTTTACTCTGGATACACCCATTAAAGATATTCCGGAAAAGGCATTAAACACCATACTTTATGGCTCGGATGAATCGTTTAAGTTGGTGAATACTCCATTAGGAGCTTCTTCTAACTATTTTCTGAGCTTTGAAGGAGTGGTGAATTATATCCAGAGTCACCAGGAAGAGAATGGAAAAGGTGCCTCAAGAAAATGGTCTGATCAGTTTATTACAAAAGTGAATTGCCCGGAATGTAATGGGGCCCGCCTGAAAAAAGAATCCTTACATTTTCGTGTTGCAGATAAAAATATTGCAGAACTGTCTGCCATGGATATTAAGGATCTTGCTTCATGGTTCCGGAATGTGGAAAAAGATATGTCCGGGCGCCAAAAAAAGATTGCCATTGAAATCCTGAAAGAAATTAGAGAACGTATTTCTTTCCTTCTTGATGTTGGACTGGATTATTTGTCACTAGACCGCACTTCCGCCAGTCTAAGCGGAGGAGAGAGTCAGCGAATAAGGCTGGCCACACAAGTTGGATCAAAACTCGTGAATGTTTTATATATTTTGGATGAACCCAGCATTGGGCTCCATCAGCGCGACAATGTGCGACTGATTGAATCCTTGAAAAAATTGCGGGATGCCGGAAATTCCATTATAGTGGTAGAACACGATAAAGAAATGATGCTTTCTGCTGATCATATTGTGGACATGGGTCCCACTGCAGGAATACATGGTGGAGAAGTTGTTGCACATGGGAAACCCGGGGATATTGAGAAAGCATCTTCTCTTACGGCAGATTACCTGAAGCAAAAACGCGTTATACAGGTACCTCCAAAACGAAAAGAAGGAAATGGGAAAAAACTTATTATTAAAGGAGCCAGGGGACACAATCTTAAAAACATTAGCGTTGACCTCCCACTTGGAACTTTTATTTGTGTAACCGGAGTTTCCGGGAGTGGAAAATCATCCTTAATTAACGAAACCCTTCATCCGGCATTAAGTAAGCATTTTTACCGATCGCATAAACAACCCCTTCCTTATGGTGAAATTGAAGGGATTGAACATTTGGACAAGGTGATAGAGGTAAACCAATCCCCACTTGGGCGCACCCCGCGCTCTAACCCGGTGACGTATACAGGAGTATTTGGTGATATACGGAAGCTATTTGAGCAAACACCAGAAGCAAAGATCCGTGGTTACAAAGCCGGCCGGTTTTCGTTTAATGTAAAAGGTGGGCGTTGCGAAACTTGTAAGGGTGCCGGTTTGCAAACAATCGAAATGAATTTCTTGCCTGAAGTATATGTGCTTTGTACATTCTGCAAC
>CAYVSF010000057.1:0-10485 GCA_964453775.1 uncultured Bacteroidales bacterium | reverse complement strand
GAATTGAACCGGGGACCTCATGATTATGAATCATGCGCTCTAACCATCTGAGCTACCTCGCCATTCGGCTATCGGGGTGCAAATATAGTATTTTTGATCAATCTTTGGCAGCATTTTTATAAAAAAATCCTGTTTTTTTTAATATATTGCATATAGAATGTTTGGCCCTAAAGTTTTATAAATACAACAGAACTGTATTATTTCATTGGAGCTAAATACTATGTTTAATCAAAAGAGAAACTGTGAAAAATAAAATTGAACTGGAATATACCCTGAATGCCTCTCCCAAAATCATTTACAATAGGCTAAGCACTCCAAGTGGACTAGCAGAATGGTTCGCTGAGGATATACTTATTAAGGGGGATATTTACACCTTTATCTGGGAAGGAAGCGAACAACAAGCAGAACTCCTGAAAATTAAAGACAATAAACATGTCAGGTTTCGTTGGATTGAAGATAAGGAATGTGATGAAGACTGTTATTTTGAATTTAAGATAAACCAGGACGAGCTCACCGGGGATGTAGCCCTTATGATCACCGATTTTGTACCTGATGACGAAAAAGAAGAATCGATAGAGCTTTGGGACAGCCAAATCGCAGATTTGAAACATGCACTGGGAATCTAAATGCCTGGTAATTTCCCAGTCAATTATCTTTCATCGTTTTCGCTGTTTTAATTTCAAAGTGAAATAAAATACGCTTACTTTTGTAAACGTTTGAATAAAAAAAAGAATTTGTGAAACGTCTACATTGGTTTCTTCTCAAATCCTATATGGGTCCGTTAATTCTGACCTTCTTCATTACGCTGTTTATCCTGCTTATGCAGTTTCTATGGAAGTACATTGATGATTTAACTGGGAAAGGACTGGAATGGACCATTATTGCAGAGTTGATTCTCTACATATCTGCCCGATTGGTTCCAATGGCACTTCCTTTGGCAGTCCTCCTATCGTCCATTATGACCTTTGGGAATTTGGGTGAAAATTTTGAATTAACTGCTATTAAATCTGCAGGTATTTCGCTTCAGAGATTTATGACGCCCCTCATCGTTTTAATAACATTCATTAGTATAGGAGCGTTTTTTTATGCCAATCGGATCATCCCCTACTCTAATCTAAGAGCTGTTTCTCTTCTTTATGACGTAAAAAAACAAAGGCCGGAATTACAAATTAAAGAAGGTGTATTTTACAATGGAATTGAAGGATTTAGCATAAAGATTTCCGAAAAGAATCCCAATACCAATCTTCTGCGCAACATTATGATTTATGATCACAGGGGTGATGAAGGCAATACCTTTATTACTGTTGCAGATTCGGGATATATGAAACTTACAGAAAACAGTCAGTACCTGATTCTATCACTTTACGAGGGGTATACATATGAAGAACAGAAAGAGAATAAACGCGCCAGAAGTGAAAGGAAATATCCGCATCAAAGGCAATATTTTAAAAGCCATCAGGAATACTTTGAACTTACAGGCTTTGATTTCAGCAGATCAGATGAAGATTTATTTAAGAACAACTTCCAAATGTTGGATCTTGATCAACTCGAATTCGCAGTAGATTCTCTAACAAACAAATACACCAATCGAATCCTGAATTTTACAGATAGACTTGAAAAAGAAAGTTATTTTCAAAATGAAAAAGCACTTACCAAAACCTTAATAGAAGAAACTAAAAAAATCAAGTCGACAAAAAAAATTATAAAGAAAGCAAAGCAAGACAGCTCATTAAAGATCGATTCAATTAGAATTGCTAAATACCGGGAAACACAGAAACTAATGAAACTTGGTATTGACTCCTTCTTTAAACAGCTTCCGCTAAAGGAGCAGCTAGAGATAACTCAAACCGGACTTAATTATGCACGAGCAGTTAAAAATAGTATTTCAAATTCAAAAAAATCGTTTAATTATCAAAAAGAGCATATCCGCAGACACCAAATTGAATGGCACCGGAAATTTTCTCTTTCTTTTGCCTGTCTTGTTTTTTTCTTTATAGGAGCTCCCTTTGGAGCAATTGTGAGAAAAGGAGGATTGGGGACACCTGTAGTTATTTCGGTGCTGTTCTTTATTATTTATTATGTCATTTCTATAACCACCGAAAAATTTGCAAGAGATGGCATTCTTACTCCATTCATTGGAATGTGGCTGGCATCAGCCATTTTACTTCCGGTAGGAATTTTCCTTACATACAAAGCCACTACGGATTCGGTAATTCTAAACACGGATACCTATCTACTTTTCTTGAAAAATATCTTTAAAAAGAAAAAGAAGCAGGATACCGAATGAGAGTATTACAGTTGACCAATAAAGGAAACTACCCACCTGATGGAGGAAATATTGCCGTAATGAATATGGCTAAAGCTTATGCTGATCATGGTTATACCATAGATCTGATGACCATCATAACACATAAGCATCAAAACCGCAGCCAGCTTATTCCAGAGAAATACCGTGATAAGATTATATTGGAAGGAGTTAAAGTTAATACCAGAATGAATCTTTTCTCAATGCTGTACAACTTGTTCTTTTCATCTCTTCCATACATGGCTTCACGTTTTATATCAAAGAAATACAAGAAAGCTATTGAGAAAAAATTAATACATAACACCTATGATTTCATACAAATTGAGGGACCTTATTTAAGCCCATACATTCCTCATATCAAGGAATTTACAAAAACAAAAATAATATTAAGATCGCATAATATCGAACATCGTATTTGGGAACGCTGGTCGCATGAGGCAGGAACATTGAAGCGTTTTTACTTAAATAAGCAGGTTGCCCGACTTAAAAAATTTGAAAAATGGGCTGTTGACCAGGTTAACTACCTTCTTCCAATTAGTGAAGTTGACAAACAATGGTTCAGGCATCAGGGATTTGAACTTCCTATGCATACGGCTACATTTGGAATAAATATAAATGATTATCCATATGCAAAGGGATCCAAAGAAGGAAATAAACTGTGTTTTCTTGGAGCACTGGACTGGAAACCGAATATCACAGGGCTCAAATGGTTTGTGAAGAATGTTTGGGTTCCGATATCCAGAAAACATCCCTATTTGGAATTTCATGTGGCTGGAAGAAATGCGGAGCCGGACATGCATGATTACCTGGTTAAGCATGGTTGTCGTTTTCATGGAGAAGTAGAAAATGCTAAAGAATTTATTGCTCAAAATGATATGCTGCTGGTTCCCTTATTCTCGGGAAGTGGCATGCGTGTTAAAATAATTGAGGCAATGGCACTGGGGAAAGCTGTACTCGCCACTCCAGTAGCAGTTGAAGGTATAAATTGCCAGAATGGAAAAGACATTATCATATGCCATGATAAAGAAAGCTTTATTCAAAAAATCACCACACTACAAGAAAATAAAAATCAATTGGAAGAACTGGGCAAGCATGCCAGACATTATATTTCAAAAAAATTTGATAATTTCGCAATTGCAGAAAGAGTCCTCAAATTCATTAATCAGCAGGAATGATCATTCAAAGCTTATTCTGGATACTCGTCATCATTGTTTTCTACTCCTATATTGGATATCCCATATTCCTATATTTGCTTGCGCAAGTAAAAAAGGCAATACCTGGTGAAAAAAATACAGATCTGCCGGATGTTACCATCTTTATAGCTGCTTATAATGAGTTGCAGGTAATTGATGAGAAAGTAAAAAACTGCCAGGAGATAGATTACCCAAAAGATAAACTGCAAATACTTTGGGTTACAGATGGCTCCAATGATGGAAGTGAAAACTATCTGAAGCAATTTAAAGATATGCGCGTCATTCATAAACCGGAAAGAAAAGGAAAAACAGGAGCAATAAACCGTGGAATGGCCTTTGTAGAAACAGAAATTACGGTTTTCACCGATGCGAATACAATGATCAACAGGGATGCAATACTAAAAATTGTAGAGAAGTTCAATAATAAGCAGACGGGATGTGTAGCAGGGGAAAAAAGAATCTTTAACAATAAACAGGAAAAGGCTGTAGGTGCAGGAGAAGGAATTTACTGGCAATATGAATCGTTCATAAAATATTACGAATCCATAGTAAACAGTGTTATTGGAGCTGTTGGTGAATTATTTGCCATTCGTACAAAGCTTTTTACACCCTTGGAAAAGGATACACTAATAGATGATTTCATGATTTCCATGCGAATTGCCATGAAAGGAAATAAAATTGATTATGCTCCTTCTGCATATGCCTATGAGTATGCATCGGCCAGTATAAGGGAGGAAATGAAAAGAAAAATACGAATTGCCTCCGGTGGTTTTCAGGCAATTTCACGACTAAAGCAACTATTTAATCCATTTCGATACAGGCTTTTATCTGTGCAGTTCATTTCTCATAAATTTCTTCGCTGGGCAATTATTCCCTTTGCATTACCACTGGTGTTTATCTCCAATGCCCTCCTAATAAAATCTATTCAGAGTCCCGGATTTTATGAGTTTTTCTTTTTCCTTCAACTTTTCTTTTATCTTTTAGTTGTTGCAGGTTGTATTTTTCAGGCAAAAAATAGCAAAATGCAATTCCTGTTTGCACCTTATTATATGATTGTAATGAATTATTCTGCCATACTGGGGTTTTTCAAGCACCTCTCCAAGTCACAGTCAGTCAACTGGGAAAAAGCCAGAAGAGCGAACTAGGTAGTTTTATATCGCTTTTTTTAGGTAATATTAAAAGCTTATTTTACTTTTGCAATCTATTTATATCGATTTTTAATAAGCCAAGTATCATGTCTGAGTTAAGTAAGGAAGAAATTCGTAGCAAGCTGAATACCATAGAAGAAGCAATTGAAGATATCAAAGCCGGGAAAGTTATTATTGTTGTGGATGATGAAGACAGGGAAAATGAGGGGGATTTTGTTGTTGCAGGAGAAACCATTACCCCGGAAATTGTAAATTTCATGGCTACACACGGACGCGGGCTTATCTGTGCACCACTACCCGAACAGAGATGTGATGATCTTGAACTTGAATTGATGGTTGGAAACAATACGGCATTGCATGCAACTCCATTTACTGTATCTGTTGATTTGATTGGGCAAGGTTGCACAACAGGTATATCTGCGCACGATAGGGCTAAAACTATTGCAGCCCTGGTGGATCCAAAGACAAAACCAGAAGATTTGGGGAGACCCGGTCATATTTTCCCTCTTAAAGCCAGAGAAAGAGGCGTTTTAAGAAGAGCTGGACACACTGAAGCCGTTGTTGATCTTACACGTTTAGCAGGGCTGAGAGAAGGTGGGGCACTGGTTGAAATCATGAACGAAGACGGCACAATGGCCAGGATGCCTCAATTGTTGGAAATAGCAGATAAGTTTAATCTTAAGATAATTACGATAGAAGACCTTATTGCCTATCGTTTAAAACAAGACAGTCTGGTTGAAAAGGGCGTGAGAGTAAAGCTCCCAACCGAGTATGGAAATTTCGATCTCATCCCATTTCGTCAAAAGTCCAATGGAATGGAGCATATTGCACTTATTAAAGGAGAAATTGATAAAGATAAGCCCATACTTGTCCGGGTTCACAGTTCATGTGTAACAGGAGATATTTTTGCTTCCAAACGCTGCGATTGCGGACAGCAACTGCATGAAGCGATGCGGAAGATCGACCGGGAAGGAAATGGTGTGATCGTATATTTGAACCAGGAAGGTAGAGGTATTGGTCTGTTCAACAAAATAAAAGCATACAAATTGCAGGAACAGGGTCGCGATACTGTAGAAGCCAACATCGAACTTGGCTTTGATGATGATGAAAGAGACTATGGTGTTGGAGCTAGCATACTAAGAGAGCTTGGTTTAGGTAAAATTACTTTGCTAACAAACAATCCCATCAAAAGAAAAGGGCTTGAAGGATACGGTCTAAAGATTGTAGGAAATCAGCCATTAGAAGTGGAACCCAACGAACACAATAAATTCTACCTGGAAACCAAGCTAAATAAAATGGGCCATACCCTGGAGTTGGTGAAAGTTGATCCTCCAAAAAAGGAAAAAAAATAAACTAATCCGATTGTTCTGTTATTGCCTTTTCGATAATTTCCTCCATAGTGCGATAAATATTTAGAGGCGTTGTTTCGTTTTGTATGGCTATTTCCATAATCGTTTGGCCGGTATTCTCAATTTCAATACCACGTCTTTGTAATCTATATTCAATTTTTTCCGCGCTAACCCCCGGAAATTTCTTTGAAAGCTCTAAAAAAGTCATTTCTTCAGCTTCAGGGAATGGAGGTTGGTCATGTTTAGTTTCCCATTGATCAGAAATATCCCCGCCCCATTTGTCGATAAAACGAAAAGGCTGCAGCTCATTCTGTGTCATCCAAAATATCCCGGCAATGAAAATTACAGCAATCAGCAACTCAAGAGGAAAACCGATTTTAGGCTTCTTCCTAAAATAACTTAGCAGGGGTATGATATTATAGACAAAAATATGTACCAATGCTGCCACACTAAAGACATAAGAAAAAATGGTATGTTGCAGCTCCCAATCGGACTTTGAGAGCCCTAAGACAGTCCATCCTGTCCATCTGGAGAAACTGCCTTCCGGTGCTATATAAAGTACAATTCCTGAAAATAGCATTATCACAAACGACAAAAACACCAACAAACTAATAAAGCCCTGCCAGTTAAAATTCTTAGTTTTTATAAAAGATTTGTCTTTCATCTTTACATTTAAAATTAATATTAGAAAACGTCCTTCTATTAATTGATAGCCAAAAATTATTTAAGTTTAACGAATATACATAAATTCGCATTAGAAACACTGATAAAGATGAAAGATAAAAACAGCTTAAGGATTGTCTACATGGGAACTCCGGAATTTGCAGTATATCCCCTCAAATTATTAATAGAAAAAAACTATAATATTGTTGGTGTTATTACTGCCCCGGACAAACCAGCAGGAAGGGGAAGAAAAGTAAAATCCCCGGCAGTGAAAGAATATGCACAAAGTAAGAATATTCCGGTTTTACAACCAACCAACCTAAAGGAAGAAGTATTCCTTGAAGAATTAAAAAACCTTCATGCCGATTTGCAAATAGTTGTTGCCTTTAGAATGCTTCCCGAACTGGTTTGGAATATGCCCGAACTAGGAACATTCAATTTACATGCTTCGCTGTTGCCGGATTATAGGGGTGCTGCTCCCATCAACTGGGCGATTATGAATAGTGAAAAAACGACAGGGGTAACCACATTTTTCCTGGATCATAAAATAGATACAGGAGATATTATTATGCAACGAGAAGTAAAAATTGGCGAAGATGAAACAGCTGGAGAACTCCATGATAAACTTATGTATGAGGGTGGTAAGCTGGTAGTAGATACGGTAGATGCAATTATTATTGGTAATGCAGCAACACAAAAACAAGAAAAATTAACAAGCGATAATGGAAATTTACACCCTGCTCCCAAAATATACAAAGAAGATTGTCGCATTGATTGGGGTAAGGATGTAGATAGGGTGTATAATCACATCAGAGGGTTAAGCCCCTATCCGGCAGCATGGTGCCAAATTGCCGATGGAGACAACTACTCTAATACAGTGAAAATTTTTCAAGCAGAGAAAAAAATGCAAAAGCATGAATTTGAGCCAGGGAAAATTATTAGCGATAATAGAGAGGAAATACTGGTAGCAGCTAAAAATGGCTTTATCATTGTGAAGGAATTGCAGCTGGCAGGAAAAAAACGCTTAAACAGCAAAGAATTTCTTAAAGGTTTTCCAAATATTCAAAATTTTCACTTTCTTTAAACCCGGCCTTCACAGGATTATTTATTTTAATATCGATTCAAATGCAAAAACAAGATTACGGGAAAGATGATTTATCGGCTATACAAGCAAAATTTGAAGCACAAAAAATAGCATTCGCACCCTATGTTTTTCAGGCTGCAGTTGCATTGAGGGATCTTGGTATCCTGGAAGTATTGCGAAAGCATCATCGTAAGGGTATTACGCTTGAGGAACTAACAGATAAAACAGAAGTATCTGAATATGGCATTGAAGTTTTACTGGATGCCGGAATGAGCGCAGGAATTCTCTATCTCAGAGAGGGTAAATACTATCTCACGAAAACCGGATTCTTTCTACTAACAGATAAACTCACACGAATCAATATGGATTTCGTTAATGATGTTTGCTATCATGGTGCCGCAGGTTTGAAGGATTCCATTAAAAAAGAGAAGCCCGAAGGATTAAAAGTTTTTGGAGATTGGCCCACCATATACCACGGTCTGTCCGAATTACCCGAAAAGGCGAAAGAAAGTTGGTTTGCATTTGACCATTACTACTCGGACCATGTTTTCGATTCCATATTACCCATCATCTTCAAGTCTAATCCAGAAAAAATCCTTGATATTGGTGGAAATACGGGCAAATTTACCTTAAGCTGCCTAAACTATAACAAAGACGTGCATGTAACCATAGCCGACTTGCCCGGTCAGCTTAATGTGGCAGCTCAGAATATTGAGAAAGAAGGTTTTGGTGAAAATGTAAGTTTTCATCCTGTAGATCTACTCCATTCAGAAAGTAATCTCCCCGCAGATCATGATATTATATGGATGAGTCAGTTTCTGGATTGTTTCGGTGAAGAAGATATTCTTTCCATCCTTAAGCGTGTGTACGAGGCTATGAAGAGCGGAAGTCGCGTATATATCCTTGAGACCTACTGGGACAGGCAAAAATTTGAAGCATCCACCTACTGTCTGAATTTCACCTCACTTTATTTTACGACCATGGCCAATGGAAAAAGCCGCATGTATCATAGTAGTAAGATGAAAAAACTCCTTGACAAAGCGGGTTTTAAAACCTCTGGGGAATGGGATGATCTAGGTGTAAGTCACACCTTATTTGAATGTATAAAAAAAGATTAGCTTAGAGGCTATCTTTCTTAATTTTCAGGGTATCCTGTTTGGTCTGAAAGGACTCCTTCCTTTTCTTGCGTAGATTTAGTTTTTTCCCGGGAACAGGTTCTGTCCCCTCTTCCATCAGATTAAGTTGATACAATCTCGAGAGTTTGATTCCATACATTTGAGCAATCCTGTACATCGTTTCGCCCTCTTTTACCTTATGGAAGTTATACCCGTGCGCTGCCTTTAAGCGCTTTGGCTGAATGTATAAAATTTGGCCTTCCCGTAAGGTAGAATCCTCTGTTAGTTCATTGTATTTGTACAATTCCCAGGGGAGCATTTCCAATTCGCGTGTAAGACTATTAAAACGGTCACCCTTTTTAACAATTATATAGTCAATTCGATTGTGATTGTATATTTGATGCTTCTGGGTTGATATCGAAAAATTATCAACGTCTCCCAGTACTTTTTCAGTTTCTCTTGCCCCATATGCTGCATAAGAGCTTCCGCCCCGGTCGTAACGATACAACTGGTTGTCATCAATGATTTTAATTAACAAATCGGCATAATGCCGGCTGGTTGCATAACCAGCTTTTTTTAATCCTTTGGCCCAAGCCTTATAATCAGTGGGTTCCAAATCGAATAAAAATTGATACCGGCGACCATTAGCAATAAAATCAGAATGATCCTGGTAGGATTTGTAAACATCTTTATAGACACGAAAGCATTCTCCTTTTTTATCATCATCGTGAAAAATTCTGTCTCCTTTCCAATCGGAATGACATTTTATACCAAAATGATTATTTGCTTCCCGGGCCAGCCTACTGTTTCCATTATCCGACTCGAGTAAGGCCTGGGCAAGAGTAATACTAGCAGGTATGCCGCTTCTTTGCATCTCCAAAATAGCCAAATCTTTATAATTCTTTATATATCCAGCCCGGTCATGCGATGGCTCAAAATCTGGAACTTTGGGTGAAAATTGTTGAGATTTACAACCAAACAAGAGGAGAATTAGAAAGAGCCCTGATAGTTTTTTCATCATTTTTTTGTTAATTTGATTTTGAAATCGAAATCAAGTTCGGATTTACCGTTTTAAATATACAAATTATGCGCCAACAAGAAATAAAAACGACACTTTATGAATATGATAATTTAGAGGAACTGGAAAGGGACGATATAACCCTTTTAAAATCAGCCAAAGAGATAGCAAAAAAAGCTTACGCACCTTATTCAAAATTTCATGTTGGAGCCGCATTAAAACTGGCCAACGGAAAAATATTAACGGCTAATAACCAAGAGAATGCTGCTTATCCATCAGGTTTGTGTGCTGAGCGTGCTGTTATCTTTTATGCCAACGCCAATTACCCCGATACAGCTATTTTATCGCTAGCGATAACTGCTATTTACAAGGGAAAACAATTAAAAGAACCTGTACCACCTTGTGGATCATGCCTGCAGGTAATTCTTGAAAGTGAGAAACGATATAATATTCCCATTCGAATCATCCTGGGAGGAAGCGAAAAAATCTGGATTGCAAAAAGCATTAAAGATTTTATGCCTGTTAATTTTAATAAAGATATGCTAGAGTAATTAATATTTGGCCAGAATTTTTTTGAATTCCTGATTGGGAAGGGTACCTTCTTCATCGT
>CAYVSF010000056.1:10054-10506 GCA_964453775.1 uncultured Bacteroidales bacterium | reverse complement strand
ATTGCTTATTTTTTTATCGATAATTGGCTGTAAAACTATCCATATCGTATCGATATTCATTTATGGCCATTTATTATTGCATTTTTTCTTACCCTGTTTGTTGCTTTAACCACTGTACTCTTCCATACTTTGAAGGTAGCTCAATCTAACCCTGTAAATTCACTTCGATATGAGTAAAAGTTTATTAAAACAATCCTTCAGATTTTTTGCTCGCAGAAAACTCTATTTCCTGGTAAATCTTTTAGGACTATCCATGGGGATTGCCTTCTTCCTTCTAATGAGTTTATATGCCTGGCAAGAGTTTTCCTATGATAATTGGCATGAGAAATCAGATCGTATTTACCGTGTTGAAAAAGGCAATTTTCAGGTGTTGGGGCCAGCTTATGGCCCAATCCTTAAAGATAAGTCCCCTTACGTTAAAGATTTTGTCCGTTTTTATCTCTATAATCCCT
>CAYVSF010000056.1:0-10044 GCA_964453775.1 uncultured Bacteroidales bacterium | reverse complement strand
TCTATATGAAGGGAGATGAGAAAATATCCATTGACCATTTTATGTTTACTGATCCTAATATTGGAGAAGTTTTTGATTTGAACTTATTGTATGGCTCAACAAAACATTGTCTTGAAGAGCCGTTTTCAATTGTTATTTCAGAAACCCTATCCCGGAAGCTTTTTGGAGAGGAAATTCCGCTGGGAAAGCAAATTTACACAGAGAAGGATATCGTTTATGAAATCACTGGGGTATTTGAAGATTGGGATTTATCTCATCTTCAAATGCACGCTCTAACTTCACTGGAGAGCCTCATAAGAATGAAAGGCTTGAATAATTTTGACGGGATGTTCGATCCGCATGATTTTCCGACTTATATCCTTGTCAAAGAGGGAATAAATGATGTTGCTGCTTTGGAGGAAGGCATGAAAATGGCGCTTAGAGGTCCTTTGAAAGAAGTGTTTGGTGAATCCAGTACAGATGAAATCCGGCTAACATCACTAGAAAACATATATTTTGAAGGGAATAGCGGAAAAAATATTCTGGCAGGAAAACGCAACATTGTTTTGTTTCTTTTTTCAGCTTCTCTTTTATTGCTTTTCGTAGCCTGTGCTAATTATGTTAATTTATCTACAGCACTTGGCATTGAACGTTCAAAAGAAATTGGAATTCGTAAAGTTATGGGTGCCAAAAGGCAAAATTTAAGGCATCAATTCATTATAGAATCATTTCTTTTAACTTTTTTAGCTTTCATTTTGGCGCTTGGAATGGTTGAGTTTTCTATTCCTTTATTTAATCGTCTTGCACCCACAGGACTTTATGATGGTTTTTATTCGCAACCCGTTTTTTGGGTGGCCTTAATCCTTGGAGTTGTTGTGATAAGTTCGCTAGCAGGTGTTTATCCAGCTTTTTTTCTAAGCAAAATGAGTTCTTTTAAAAGTATGCAGATGGGATTTAATGTTAATATGGGCAATGGGGCCACATTTAGAAAAATATTGACGGTGTTTCAATTTTTTATTTCAGCTGTATTGATACTTCTGACATTGGTCGTATTCCAGCAATTGAATCATTTTAGAAATCAACCTACCGGGTTCCAAAAAGAAAACTTACTTTATGTGCAACTTCCGAACCGGGATAGCAGTGACATGCAACTTTTTAAGGCGCAAACAACACAATTGGCCGCTATACAAAATTCAACTTTTATTAGTGCTCCTTTGGGAGCAACGAGGATGTATAGTACATGGCATATTGACAATAAGAAAATTCGGCATAACACAATTTTTACCGATCATGCTTTTGATGATATCTTTCAGGTAGAATTGCTGGAAGGCAGCTTTTTTGATGAAAATTATATAAATGGTGAGATATGGGACTACGTTATCAATGAGCGAGCAAAGAGGGCATTGGGCATCCAGGGGAATGCAGCGGGCCGTATTATCAAAACAAAATACCGCGAGTTCAGAATCATTGGAGTGATAAAGGATATCCATCATAAAAGCTTTAGAGAAGAAATAACTCCAATGGCAATAAGATATGTACCTTCATATCGAATGATGGTCCTGGAACTTGCGCCGGGCAATAAAAAAGAGGCAGAAAGCGAGATACAAAAAATAGTTGAAGTTGTTTATCCCGATGCGAACTTCACATCTTTTTATCAGGCTGATTACCTGGATGATATTTATGAAGAAGAAGAAAAATTCGGGACCATGTTTTTTTGGTTCAGTGTTATTGCAGCATTCATAGCTATCACGGGGCTTTTTGCATTGTCTCTGTTCACTGTAAGAAAGCGAACACGAGAAATTGCGATACGGAAGGTAAATGGTGCAATGCCGGGACAAATCATTAAGCTTTTGGGAGTAGATTTTACAAAATGGGTCCTGGTGGGTGTTTTGTTATCCTGGCCGGTGAGTTTTTATTTAATAGAAATGTGGTTGCAACAATTTGCATATGGCATAGCCCCTGGCATGATGCCATTTATCAAGGTGCTTATCTTTGTTTTGTTTTTGTCATGGATTACCGTTGCTATCCATGTCTATATTGCCAGCCGATTAAATCCTGCCAAAGCATTAAAGTATGAGTAAATATTCTTAAATTGTATGCATATTAATAAGTATGAATCATGCATTAAAATTTGAATATTATGAAGAAAAAGGCTTTATTAACATCACTAATTCTTTTACTCACCATTAGCATGTTTGCGCAAAGAGGAAGGGATCAAAGTTGGAACAAAGAACAACAGGCCATTAAAAATGTAATTCAGACAGCCTATATTGATGGACTCCACAACAACGGCAGTATTCAGGAAATCATGGCAGGTTTTCATCCAGGGTTTAACTTACTGGGTGTTAACGAGAATAAGCTTACCAAGTATCCTATCTACAGTTGGGTACAGGATTTTAAAATAAGGAAGGAAAGAAACAGCAGACCTATGCGTGAAGAGGCTAAGATGGTCTGCGAATATGAGACTATTGATGTTACAGGAAATGCCGCTCAGGCAAAAATAGAATTGTACAAGGATCAACGTTTAATCTTTACCGATTATTTGCAGCTTTATAAATTTGATGAGGGGTGGCGGATTGTAAGCAAAATTTATTACAGGCATTAAACCCGTTGGAATAAAACAGGTCATAAAATAAGTGAAAGCAAAAAGCGGAATGATAATTTTCATCTCCGCTTTTGCTTTTAACATATCCATGCTTTTCGTTCGTCTTGTTTTTTTAAATTTTCATTATTTTTAGACTATCGGGAAGAGTTATTTAAGTTGAATTTAAAATATATATACTATGAAACGCTTTCTTTTTGTATTTTCTTTCGTATTTCTGATTTTATTCTCTACATCAGCCAGGGCCGATGAAGGAATGTGGCTGCCCTATTTATTGCAACAATTAACCATGGATGAGATGCATGATATGGGCCTTGAACTTACAAAAGAGGATATCTATGATGTAAATAACAGCAGCTTAAAAGATGCTATCGTAATTTTTGGCGGTGGATGTACAGGAGAAATTATTTCTGAAAAAGGCCTGCTGTTAACCAATATGCACTGCGGGTATGGACAGGTACAATCGCACTCAACCGTAGAGCACGATTATTTGAAAAATGGATTCTGGGCGAAAACACAGGCAGATGAACTCCCTAATCCGGGATTATCTGTAAAATTCCTGGTGCGTGTCGATGATGTTACCAACAAGGTGCTCAATGGTATTACAGATGAGATGACCGAACAGGAAAGGGCAAAAATGATTTATAACAATAGTCTGAAGATTGAAAATGAAATTTCTTCAAGCACTGATTATGATGCCATGATTCGTTCATTCTACCAGGGCAACCAATATTATGTGTTGGTGTATGAAACCTATAGGGATGTCAGACTTGTTGCTTCACCTCCTGTAGCCATTGGCGATTTTGGAAGCCTTACCGACAACTGGATGTGGCCCAGACATAAAGCCGATTTCACCATGTTTCGTGTATACACTGCACCGGATGGCTCTCCAGCAGAATATTCGGAAGAGAATATTCCCTTGAAGCCTAAACATTATCTGCCGGTGAATTTGGGTGGTGTTAAGGAAGGTGATTTTGCCATGATTTTGGGATATCCGGGTTCGACAGACAGGTATATGACAACTTATGGTATTGAGGAGCTTATGGAAATAGAGCATCCCAACCGCATAAAAATACGGACACGCAAGCTCGAAATCATGAATAAAACCATGGAGCAGAGTCCTGAAATGCGCATAAAATATGCTGCAAAATACAAAGGGACCAGCAATTATTGGAAATATTCCATTGGCCAGATGGAAGGCTTTAAGCGAATTGATGTGATGGGACAAAGAAAAGCGCTTGAAAAGAAATTTGTAAAGTGGGTTGCTGCAGATTCCGATAGACAGCAAAAATATGGAGAAGCGCTTAATCTTATCGAGCAAGCTTATAATAAACGTAAACCCTATACCAATGCAAGTCAGTACCTTTATGAAACCATGATATCCGGACCCGAATTTGTGCGCCTGGCCTACAGGGCAAATCGATTAATGGATGAATTGAATAAATCATTTTTTAAGCGCAAGAAAAAAGATGTTCAACGCGAGCTTGATCGTTTGCAAGCAAGGGCTGAAAGTTACTTCAGGGATTATGACAAGCCGACAGATAAGGCTATCGCAAAAGCAATGTTCGAACTTTTAGTGAATGATTTAGATGAACAATACTGGCCCGATGGTTTTAAAGAAGAGCTTTCAAAATACAATGGAAATGTGAATGCTTTTGTAGAAGACCTTTATGCAAATAGCATTTTTGTTAATAAATCTGATTTTGAAACTTTTATGGATAAGCCCGATAAAGATGCATTGGTTGATGATCCAGGTTTTAAACTGGCAAACGATGCTTATAAAAAGTATAGAAGCCTTTATCGCCAGTCGGGAGAATATGATATGCAGCTTGAAAAAGGGAAACGTGCTTTTATGGCGGGATTGATGGAAATGCAGAATGATAAGCTTTTCTACCCGGATGCGAACTTTACCATGAGGCTCACGTATGGAAAAGTGGGAGGATATAAAGCAAAAGATGCAGTTAATTACAGGCACTATACGACACTAAAAGGGGTAATGGAAAAGGAAGATCCTAACAATTATGAATTTATTGTTCCTGAAAAGCTGAAAGAATTGTATAAGGCAAAGGATTATGGACGCTATGCTTATGAGGATGGCATGCACGTCTGTTTTATCACAGATAATGATATCACAGGCGGAAACTCAGGAAGTCCTGTAATGAATGGAAAGGGAGAGCTGATTGGACTGGCTTTTGATGGCAACTGGGAAGGAATGACCGGTGATATAGAGTTTGAAGAGGAAATGCAAAAAACCATTATTACGGATATTCGTTATATTATCTGGTTGATGGATAAGTACTATGAAGCCGATAGGATTGTGAATGAGCTGACAATTGTAGAATAACAACAAAAGCAGTTTTAAAAAAAACCGGGAAAATAAATCCCGGTTTTTTTATATTCATTTGAGTATCTGCTTACTATTTTGTAAATTTTGAATGGAAAGGGGATTTTTACTATGGCTGATATTTCGAAGTTAGAAGACTATAAACTGGCACTGGAGACTGTTTCTGATGGTATCTGGGATTGGAATATCGAAACCGGGGAAGTGAAACTTAGCCCGGCTTTTTATTCTATTATGGGCTATAAAGTAAATGAATTTGACAGTTCGTATGAAAAATGGAAAACTTTGGTACATCCGGATGACTTCCCCCTGGTAAACCGTTCTCTTAATGAAGTATTAGAGGGGAAGAAAGAAATATACCAGGCGGAATTCCGTATGCTTCGTAAGGAAAAATCCTGGCATTGGGTTCTGTCCAGGGGAAAGGTTGTACAGCGTAATAAGAATGATGAGGCATTAAGAATGATTGGAAACCTGGTTGATATTGATCAATACAAACACTTACAATATGAACTGGAAGAGTATGAAAGAAGGTTAACCACCCTTATGGATAATTTACCCGGTATGGTATACCGTTGCAGGTTTGATACGGATTATACCATGCTTTTTGTAAGCGATGGTTGTAGGAATCTTACTGGTTACGAAAAAATGGATCTTATCAGAAATAATAAGGTGGCTTACAATAATTTAGTGCATCCTGATGACCAGAATGCGGTATGGAATGCTGTCATTAATGCCGTGGAGAATGACCAGGTCTTTGAAATGGAGTACAGGATCATTACAAACGATGGTGAAGTAAAATGGGTTTGGGAACACGGTGTGGGCGTGAAAGATGCTTATCATAAGCTGCTGTTTTTGGAAGGCTTTATTACCGATATATCAGAAAAACGAAAAGCTGAAATACAAATTACGAACAGGGAAGCGCAGCTTAAGGCAATTTACACGAATATTCGGGATGCCATTTTAATTCATTTTATTAATGAGGATGGTACCAGAACTAATTTTTTTGAGGTAAATGATGCGGCTTGCGATTTGTTGCGATACTCCAGGGAAGAGCTGTTGAAGATGAGCATTAAAGATATTGACAACCAGGTTCAATCCGGGAAAGCTATGCATCAGGATGTGCTGGTGAAGGAGCATTCAAGTCTTATCATGGAGCGGGTGCATCAAAGGAAAGATGGTACAACAATACCCGTTGAAATTCATGCCTCAGGGTTTAAATATATGGGAAAGAATGCTGTTCTGTCATTCGTAAGAGATATTACAGAACGCAAAAAAACTGAAAATTTGATTAAGGATAACCTTCGACGGCAACGGATTCTTACAGATGTTTCTTATTTGTTTAATACCCAAAGTGAGATTGGAAATGCCATTAATCAAACTCTTCGTAGGATTGGGGAAGCTTTTGAAGTGGACAGAAGTTATATATTTGAATATTCGAGCGATAAAAAGTTTACCAGCAATACCTATGAGTGGTGCAATGAAGGAGTTGAACCACAAATTGATTACTTACAGACTATTCCAATATCAATAATTCCATCCTGGGATCCTTTGCTGGAAAAAAATGGAATGATTAGTTCTGATAATATTGAAGAGCTACCGGATGATGTAGTAGATATTCTTAAGCCACAGAACATTAGTTCGATAGTCGTTTTGCCAATAATCGCCTATGGAGATCGTATTGGTTTTTTTGGAATTGATATCTGTGGAAAGAACCATAAATGGCAACAAAGTGAAATTGATATATTTAAAACAGTAGCAAATATTATTTCAGCTGCCTATGAAAAGAATATAAACAGGGAACAACTTATAGAAGCAAAGCAGAAAGCAGAAGAGAGCGATAAGTTAAAATCGGCGTTTTTAGCCAATATGTCTCACGAAATTAGAACGCCCTTAAATGGGATTCTTGGTTTTGCTAATCTCTTAACTGTTAGTGATCTTACTGAAGATAAGGTGACGAAATATAAAGATGTTATTGAAAAAAGCTCGAATCAATTGCTTCGAATTATTAATGATATTTTGGATATTTCACGGATTGAAACCGGCCAGATGGAATTAAACGAAGATGATGTTGATGTGAAGGAGTTGATGACAGAAGTTTATAACAAGTATGTGGATGAGGCAAAAGAAAAAGGTCTGGAATTTATCTGCGAAAAAACCGGCCTGGAGAAAAAGCATATATACAGGATTGACCGGTATAAACTTCAACAAGTATTGGATAACCTTGTACAGAATGCTATTAAGTTCACGGATGAAGGGCGTATAAAAATGGGATGTGAAAGGAAGAGCGGAAAACTTCTTTTTTTTGTTCATGATACCGGTATTGGTATTACCGGGAGGGAGTTGTCCAGGATTTTTAAACGGTTTCACCAGGTTATTGATGAGCGAAATAAAATCCGGCCTGTGGGAGGAACCGGGCTGGGACTTTCCATTTCAAAAGCTTATGTTGAATTAATGGGGGGTAGCATTTGGGTTGAAAGTGAGTATAAAGGCGGGAGTAATTTTAATTTCGAGATTCCTGGTAAAACAATTCTTCCCAAAGAGAGTGAGACTAAAATTGACAGTATTCCGACTTTGGATAATCTCAATATCCTTGTTGCCGAGGATGAGGAGTCTAATTTTTTATACCTGGAAGAAATATTGGAAGCCTATAATATTAATGTCCATCGTGCAAAAAATGGGCGGGAGGCTTTGGAAATTTTAGAGGAGCATCCGGAGATTGATCTTATTCTAATGGATATTAAGATGCCGGTGATGAATGGACTGGATGCAACAAAAGAAACAAAAAAACACTTCCCGGACATTCCAGTTATTGCTCAAACTGCTTATGCTTCGCCCGGGGATATAAAAAAAGCAAAAATGGCCGGTTGCGATGACTATCTCGTAAAACCCATTCAAAAAAATAAGCTAATTGATACCATGCAGATATATTTAAATCCGAGGCGTAAATAAATGTTACAGGAAAGCGAAATACTAAATTTGGCCCTGAGCTTATTGCTAATTCTTGTTTACCTTAGTTTAAGCAGTTCAAGGGTAAAAGTTCCGGGCTTTTTTCTCACATCTATCCTGGCGGTAACAATGGGACAGATCTTTACATTGCTGGAAGGATTCTTACTGGAAAATATGTTCGATATTTTAGAACACCTTTCTTATCTAGCAGGAAGTATTTTTATCCTTCTATCATTTCTTCCTCCTTTAAAGCGTAAAAATCATGGGTCCTGAAATTATCCTGTACATTGATATTTTTTCCTGTGTGTTTCTTCTTTTGGCATTGGGAGCATCTTTTGCTGTGAAAAGGGAAAGCTTGGATAAAAGGAGCAAAGTTTTTATCCAAATCGCCATCTTCCTGCTCTTTCTCATCATGTTTTCTAATTTCCTGGAACATGCCGGCTTTACAGATAGGTATGACAGTATGGAAGATTACCTGGAAATTTTATTTGTGCCTTTAATGGTTTTTGGGTTATATTCTTACACTTTACACAGACAAATCGAACGCCGGAAGGAGATAGAGAAATCTTTACAGGAAAACCATCAGCGTTTGAAATTGGCATTGCAAGGAGGGAATCTCGGTGCCTGGGAGCTGGATGTAGAAAATGATAAACTCTATTTAAGTGATTCATTTTATCGCCTCCTTAAATATGAATCCGGAGCCTTCCCTTCTACGCTCAAAGAAATCTATAAACGTTTGAAGCCACCGTATTTAAATGCTTTTATTGATTTTTTACACAACCTTAAAGAGAGTAGGGATGAAGCTAACAGCGGGAAATTTGTTTTCATATCCAAAGACCAACAAGAGATATGGTTATCGTTTGAAGGTCGTAAAACACGGGCAACTCATTCTTTTAACCGGATTTTTGGTATTGCACTTGATTTTACCAGGATAAAAAACTATCAACAGGAATTGATAGAGGCGAAAGCACAAGCAGAAGAAAATTATCGTCTTAAATCTGCTTTCCTGGCAAACATGTCTCATGAACTCAGATCGCCATTAAATGCAATAATAGGCTTCTCAGAATTCATGGTGGAAGGTAAAACAGATCCGGCAAAGCATTTAAAGTATGCGAATATTATCCTGGAAAACTCAAAAAACCTTTTGGCTATTATTAATGATATCCTTGATTTTTCAAAGATAGAAACAGGTCAGCTTACGTTAGATATTGAAAAATTTCAGTTGAATGAGGTTTTTCATGAGGTGTTTGATCTTTTTGAAGCTTCAGTAGAAAAGGCGGGTCTTGAATTCTGTTTGAAGATCCCTTCTAAAAATTATGAAATTGAATCGGATCATCAAAGAATAAAGCAAATCCTAATTAATATGGTAAGTAATGCATTAAAGTTTACTTCTGAAGGATTTATTTTATTGGGCTATAACAAGGCAGATAGTCATTTTGAGCTTTTTGTTCAAGACTCGGGAATAGGAATCGATAAAACACACCAGAAAATGATTTTTGAACGTTTTCGCCAGGTGACAGATGCCTATACAAAAGAGTTTACAGGAACCGGACTGGGGCTTTCTATCTGTAAAGCATTGGTGGATAGGTTGGGTGGTGAAATTCATGTCGATTCAAAACCTCCTCTGGGCTCAAAATTTTATTTTACCATCCCGTTTAACCAGGAGTAATTTGGTTTTGCTTTATTGATTCAGAATTCCTGATTTCGATTCCATTTTCTATTTTTATAAAAAATCAGGAAAAAAGAAAATTTAATGCAGCATAAAGATAAATGCACTCGTCATTAACGTGAAGAAAACAATAAAACTAAATATTATGAAGAAATTAACTTTATTACTCGCAGGAATTATGATCGCCATTGGTTTATTTGCCCAAAAGAATATCAGTGCAGACGATATTCTTAAAATGATTGATAATGGGCAGGCGGTAAAGATTGAAAACGCCACGATTAGAGGGGATATTGATTTATCGCAACTACAGAATAAGGAAAGAATAACTAAAAAAGGCCTGGGTAAAAGTGATGATGTTTATGAATGTCATATAAATGTTCCATTGCATTTTAAGAATTGCACATTCGAAGGACAGTTTATTGGTTATTTGCATACAGACTTTGGAGACGAGCTCTACAACGTCATGTTTCATGAAACTGTGAATTTTGAAGCATGTGTTTTTGAAAA
>CAYVSF010000055.1:0-10508 GCA_964453775.1 uncultured Bacteroidales bacterium | reverse complement strand
ACAATCCCCACATAATTACTCATGATTTGCTGCATTTCTTTGTAATTCTGTGTAACCATGATCATCTCTTCCGGATAACTGGTTCCACTGGCATTCCATTCAGGAATCCCTTCCTTAAAACGGATGGATTTTAATTGTTTGAGGGAGTTTTTTGCTGCCCGTTCTGCATACACCACGGCCTCCATTAACGAATTTGATGCAAGTCGGTTCGCTCCATGAAGACCAGTCGAGCTTACTTCACCTGCCGCGTATAAACGATGAATGGTGCTTCTTCCATCCAGATCGACTTTAATTCCTCCACAGGAATAATGTGCTGCGGGGATCACAGGGATGGGGTCTTTTGTAATATCTATACCAAGGGATTTGCATTTTTCATAAATATTTGGAAAATGTTCTTTGAGTTTTTTGCTGTCTAAATGACTACAGTGTAAATGCACATAATCATCTCCGCTCATTTTCATTTCGTTGTCAATAGCCCTGGTAACAATGTCCCTTGGAGCAAGACAGCCTCGAGAATCGTACTTTTCCATAAATTCTTCGCCATTGGTGTTTTTAAGAATGGCTCCAAATCCTCGTAGAGCCTCCGTTATGAGGAAAGATGGTTTTTCACCGGGGTTGTATAAGGAAGTAGGATGGAATTGCATAAATTCCATGTTTTCAATAGTGCCTTTTGCGCGATACACCATAGCCACTCCATCTCCAGTAGCAATCCGAGGATTGGTGGTGGTGTCGTATAAGTTACCCGCACCGCCTGTTGCCATCATTGTTACACGCGAAAGCACCGTGTATACCTCCTGGTTCTTCAGATTTAACACATAAGCACCGTAACACTCAATATCTTTTTTAGATCGTTTAACAACTTTACCCAGGTGATGCTGGGTGATGATATCCACAGCAAAATGATGCTCTAAAACTGTGATGTTTTTGTTGGTTTTCACCTGTCTTACCAACGCATCCTGAATAGCTTCTCCTGTATTGTCCTTGTGGTGAAGTACACGTTGTTCCGAATGTCCTCCTTCTCTTCCTAAATCAAGCTTGCCTTCCTCGTTCTTATCAAATTTTACGCCCCACTCTATTAGTTGCTTGATTTGCGCCGGGGCTTCTTTTATTACTGTTTCAACGACCTCCCTGTTACAGAAACCATCACCGCATATCAGGGTGTCTTCAATATGCTTTTCAAAATTATCGGGTCCGTACATTACTGCAGCAATGCCCCCCTGGGCATATTTGGTGTTTGTTTCTGGTAATTTTGTTTTACTGATAATACATACCGAACCTTGCTCTGCAACCTTAAGGGCATAACTTAAACCTGCAATGCCTGAACCAATTACAAGGAAGTCAAATTTTTTTGTCATGTTGTTTGAGGCTTTAACAAAAGCAAAGATAAGGATTTATGCCTATTCTCTTAAATCATGAATGCATTCAATTTTTGCAGTATCCAATAATAAAGCTATATTTGTCAGATAAATAGAGCGATAGTTATGCAATTCAACCGAAAGAATAAACATATCATGTGTAACAAACAGGATTTTCCCGTTTGATGCAGAAGATGTGTTATGCCAATAAATTTATAAAGGCCTGCAGATTCTGCAGGCCTTTTTTTGTAACCTAAAAAATAAATAAAAGATGAAAGTACTTAAGTTTGGAGGTTCTTCTATGGAAACCGCAAATCGTATGAAGCACGTTGCTTCCTTAATTAATTTTGAAGAACATCAGCTAATTGTTCTTTCTGCTATGAAAGGAACAACTGATAAACTTTATCAACTTGTTGATTTAAAGAAGAACAAGCAATACAAGAAATCCAAACAGGAGCTTTCCAGTCTTTTCAATCAGTATAATAAAACTTTAGAACAGCTTTTTGAGGACAGCACTATACTGCAACAAGCCCGTCTTTTTATTCGCCGGGTTTTTGAGCAACTGGAACAATACATCCTTACAGCCGATAAGTATGATTATGAAAAAATGATTGTGGCACAGGGAGAGCTACTGTCAACGAATTTATTTCATTTGTTACTTGTCGATTTGGGGTATTCTTCCCGGCTTTTAAATGCGCCCGGTTTTATGAGAAAAAACGCGAATGGAGAACCTCAAATGCAATTTATTGCAGAAAACTTAAAACGAAGTTTAGCGGAATACCCCCAAAACAAAGTTTTTATTACGCAGGGATTCATTTGTAGGGATGCGAATGGAGAAATTGATAATTTTAAACGGGGTGGCAGTGATTACACCGCCAGTATCCTGGGTGCCGTTCTGAATGCTTGTGAGGTTCAGTTATGGAGCGATGTGGATGGATTCAGGAACAACGACCCTCGTTATGTTGCTTCCACCGAAATTGTCAGGAAACTTTCTTTTGGGGAGGCAGCCGAGCTGGCCTATTTTGGAGCGAAAATATTGCATCCGCTAACAGTTCACCCATGCCGTGAGAAGAACATCCCGGTCCGGCTAAAGAATACGCTTAATCCGGCTGAAGAGGGCACCCTAATTTCCAATGAAGCCCAACCGGGCGAGATAAAAGCAGTGGCTGCGAAGGATGGTTTAACGGTGATTAAGATCCAATCGGATCGCATGTTGATGGCTTACGGCTTTTTACGAAAGGTGTTTGAAATCTTTGAAACCTACAAAACCGGCATAGATGTGATTACCACTTCGGAAGTGGGTGTTTCTGTTACCATCGATGATACGAAATATTTGAGGGAGATACAGGGAGCGCTGTCTGCGTTCGCTGTTGTTGAGGTTTTTAAAAACCAGTCGGTTTTGTGCGTTGTGGGAGAGCTCCATGCACATAAAAAAGGAATCATTCATAAAGCGATATCGGCTTTAAGAAACATCCCCTTGCGCATGATGTCTTATGGTGCAAGTTGTTTGAATGTGACCTTCGTTTTGGACAGTAGGTTCAAAAAGGAAGCGCTCAATGTATTGAATGAAAATTTATTAACCTTAAATACCCAATGTCATGAATATTCCACAAATATCTGAAACACCGGCTTACTACTATGATATGTCACTGCTTACAAAAACAATACAGGAAGCCAGAAAATGGGCGGGTAAATACAATTTTAATTTGCATTACGCTTTAAAGGCAAATAACAGCCGGGAAATTCTTCAAAATATGCATGCTCATGGCCTGGGTGCAGATTGTGTGAGTGGCAATGAAATTACGGCAGCTCTAAAAGCCGGGATCCCATCAGACAAGATTGTTTTTGCGGGTGTGGGAAAGACCGAAAAAGAGATGGACCTGGCCCTTGAAGCGCAGATTTTTTGTTTTAACTGCGAGTCGTTACAGGAAATTGAGGTGTTGAATGAAAGGGCTACTTTAAAGGGCACTCAGGCGAAAGTGGCACTTCGAATCAATCCTGATATCAATGCAAAAACACACAAGCATATCTCTACCGGTATGGTGGAGAATAAATTTGGAATTCATTTTGAAGAAATCCCGGAGGTTATGGAAAAGGTTCTCCAAATGCCTCAAATCGAGGTGGCCGGTCTGCATTTTCATATCGGCTCCCAAATCAGAAATATGGATGTTTTTAAAAATCTTTGTTTACGGGCAAATGCTATAAAAAAGGATTTTGAATGCAATTTTAGAAAACTTGATTTTCTGAATATGGGCGGAGGTCTGGGCGTAGACTATGCGACCCCGTACGAAGAACCAGTTCCCGATTTTGAAAGCTATTTTAAGATATTTCATCATTATTTGGAAAGGACAATAGGACAAGAGGTGCATTTTGAGCCAGGACGATCGCTCGTGGCGCAAAGTGGCTTCATTCTTACCCGTGTGCTTTATGTGAAGACTAGCAAGCAGAAAAGCTTTGCGGTGGTGGATGCCGGAATGACCGAACTCATAAGACCTGCGCTCTATCAGTCCTACCATTCCATTGAAAACTTAAGTTCATCCGGACCTAAAAAGCGATACGATGTGGTGGGACCGGTGTGTGAGTCGGCCGATTTGTTTTATGAGGATATTGAACTCCCGGAGGTTCGAAGAGGCGATGTTTTATCCATAAAATCGGCAGGAGCTTATGCCGAGGTGATGTCTTCCAATTATAACCTCAGGGATAAGGCAAAGAGTTACTATTTTACGGATAGTCCTTCCTCATAAAAAGGGTAAAAGCATGGAGGATAAAAGCTAAATTTCTGTACATTTGTGCTTTGAAATTTAATAAATGAATTGATATGGCTCAGGACGATCTCTTTAAGAAGATTATTTCTCATGCGAAAGAATACGGTTATATTTTTCAATCAAGTGAAATATATGACGGATTGAGTGCTGTTTATGATTATGGCCAATATGGCGTTGAACTGAAAAATAATATCAAGCAGTACTGGTGGGATTCTATGGTGAAGTTGAATGAAAATATTGTGGGCCTTGATTCGGCCATATTTATGCATCCAACGACCTGGAAAGCTTCGGGCCACCTGAGTGCCTTCAACGATCCCTTGATCGACAACAAAGATTCGAAGAAGAGATACAGAGCAGATGAGCTTATTGAAGATTATCTGGCAAAATTGGAAGGTAAAATTGAGAAGGAGATCAAAAAGGCCAAAAAGCGTTTTGGAGATGATTTTGATGAGGAGCAGTTTGTAACCACTAATCCCCGGGTACTAAAGAACAGGGAGAAAATCGAAGCCATTAATGGACGGTTTGTAAAGGCCATGGAGCTGGAAGATTTGTCCGAAATTAAGAACCTTATTGATGAATGTGAAATAGCCGACCCGGTTTCCGGATCGAAAAACTGGACCGAGGTAAGGCAATTTAACCTGATGTTTTCTACCCAGCTGGGATCCCTGGCAGAAGGAGCCAATACCATTTATTTACGACCTGAAACTGCCCAGGGAATTTTTGTCAACTACCTGAATGTTCAAAAAACGGGTAGGATGAAATTACCATTTGGTATTGCACAGATTGGGAAAGCATTCAGAAATGAAATTGTAGCCCGGCAATTTATTTTTCGGATGCGTGAATTTGAACAGATGGAGATGCAATTTTTCGTTCGCCCTGGTGAAGAGATGAAATGGTTCGAACATTGGAGAGAGACAAGGGTTAAATGGCACAAATTGTTAGGATTGCCCGAGGAAAAATACCGCTTGCACGAACATGACAAGCTGGCTCACTATGCCAATGCAGCTTATGATATTGAATTTGAATTTCCTTTCGGATTTAAAGAGCTGGAAGGTATCCACTCACGGACCAACTTTGATTTGAGCAAGCACCAGGAGTTCTCAGGAAAGAAAATTCAATACTATGATCCGGAAACCGAAGAGAGCTATGTTCCTTATGTGGTAGAAACCTCCATTGGTCTTGACCGTATGTTCCTGACTATTTTGTCTGCATCTTACAAGGAAGAAGAGATTGAAAAAGAGAATGGGAAGAAAGATTCCCGCGTGGTCTTGAATATTCCACCTTCTCTTGCACCGGTAAAGCTTGCTGTGTTGCCCCTGGTGAAGAAAGACGGGCTGCCTGAAAAAGCAAAAGCAATAATGGATAAGCTTAAGCTCGATCACAATTGCCAGTATGATGAGAAGGATTCTATTGGTAAGCGCTATCGCCGGCAGGATGCAATTGGTACTCCATATTGCATTACGATCGATCACCAAACCCTGGAAGACGACACCCTTACCATAAGAGAAAGAGATACCATGGAGCAGGAGCGGATTAAGATTTCCGAACTCTCAGGTATTGTTGATGAAAAGGTGAGCATGAAGAAGTTGCTGAGGGAGCTTTAACCCCTAAAAACGACCCAACTTGCCAAAAAAAGTTCTCATAATTACGTATTACTGGCCCCCAAGCGGAGGAGCGGGGGTTCAGCGGTGGTTGAAGTTTTCAAAGTATTTACCGGAATTTGGTTGGGACCCGATCATTTATACTCCGGAGAATCCCTATTTTGGAATAAAGGATGAGTCATTGTTAAAGGATTTACCTGCTGATATAGAAGTAGTAAAAAGAAAGATCTTTGAACCCTACCGGCTTTATGAACGTTTGATAGGAGAAAAAGGGGGAACGGTTAATCAGGGCTTTATAGATAAAGAGAAGTATAAAACTTCGATTGCATCCAGGATTTCTTTGTGGATTCGTGGGAATTTGTTTATTCCGGACCCTCGCAGGTTTTGGATAAGGCCCTCTGTTCGATATCTCAGGAATTATCTTAAAAAGCATCCTGTGGATGCCATTATAACGTCCGGACCTCCGCATAGCATGCATTTAATTGGGAGAAGAATCAGGAAAAAGATGCATATTCCCTGGATTGCTGATTTTCGGGATCCATGGACAGAAATAGACTTTTATCATAAGTTGAATATTACAAAACTGGCTGACAGGATTCACAAAAGCTTGGAGGAAAAAGTTTTAAAGGAGGCCGATATGGTCTTAACAGTGAACTGGCAAATGAAAGATGCATTTCAAAATATGGGTGCAAAAAAGCTGGAAGTTGTTACCAATGGCTTTGATGAGGATGATTTTCCCGCTCAGCAACAAAAAGAGTCCCCAAGGTTTACTGTATTTCACCTGGGCAGCATGAACAGTGACAGGAACATCAATAATTTCTGGAAATCTTTGAAAGAGTTATCAGAACGGAATGCTGAATTGAATTCAAAATTAAGAATTGTATTGATTGGGAAAACAGATCCTTCTGTAATTGAAAGTATTCAGAAATATGAGTTGACAGGGAAACTGGAGCATTATGATTACATGCCGCATGCCAGGGCACTTTCAATGGCAGGAGAAGCATCTTTATTTTATTTGCCACTGAATCAAACCCATAATGTAAAAGGGATAACACCAGGAAAGCTTTATGAATATTTGGCATTGAGAAAACCAATTCTTTGTATTGGTCATAAAGATGGAGATGCAGCAAAGATTCTTGACAAAACAGGCGCAGGAAAAAACGTTCAACCCGGGGATGAAGAAGGCATGAAAAATTTTATAACCGCTGTGTTTGAAGGTTACTATTCAGTTGAGGACGCCGGAATAGAAGAATTTTCTCGAAAAGAATTAAGTAAAAGGCTTGCCGGACTATTAACCGATCTTCAAGATTCAATAAACAGGAAATACTAACTCTTTAAGATTATAAGTTGTCATAAAGCTTGCAGAGTCTTTCTGCATCAACATTCCAATTGTATTTATCCTTAAGCTTATTATTTGCAAAATCCAGATCGACTTTCCTTTTTTGATCTTGAATTAAATCAAACAAGGCTTTTTTAAAGGATTCCGGAGAATCATGCTGGTAAGAAAGACCACTTTGGGTTTCTTTTACCAGCCTTTCTAATGAGTTACAATTGCTGGTTAATATAGGTTTTTCTGCATAAATATATTGATAAAGTTTATTGGGGGATGAGCAGTCGGTCTGCTCTGATCGCAGGTGTGGAATTAATGCCACATCCGATTCATATAAAATCCGAACCATCTCTTCAAAACTCTTTTGGCCCAGGAAACGAACCTGTTTATCTATTTTTAATTGCTTAACAAGCTCTGTAAGATTTTTTTTATAACTACCACTTCCAAGAATTAAAAGTTCAACATTTGGCAGCTCTTTAAGAATCCCGGGAAGGGCTTTAATCACTATTTGTAAGCCCCGGTGGATATTAATTCCTCCGGCATAAAAGAGCCTGATCTTGTTTTTGTTTTTAGGGCCGGAGGATGTAACCGATGGAAATTCTGAAAAGTCTACGGTGTTGGAAACCACATGTAGTTTTTCTTTTGGGATCCCAAGGGCATGAATTCGATCTCTCATTTCCTCCACAACTGTAATGATGGCATCTGCCTTTTTCAAGATAGCTTGTTCGTATTTTCTCCACTGCCTGTTCGGGGACAATAATCTACCGGGCAGGGTATTTGTGTGTCTTGCAATTTTTAGTGAAGCCGGCCAGTTTTCATGCAAATCAATGATCAATGGAATTTTGTACTTTTTTTTGAAAAACACCCCGATTTTCGATAAAGGCAAATCATGGATATGTATTGTATCAATTTGCTCCTTCGTTATGATATCAGAAATAAACCTTTCCCAAAAATTAAAATAAAAAGGAAATTTGAGCGCTGCAACACTTGTCTTTAATCGGAAATTTGAAATGGGTTTACGGTAAATAGTTAGCCGGCCCTCTTTCTCGTATAATTCTTCTTTTCGTTGATAGCTATAGCAAGCAAGAACGATTTCGTGCTTGTTATGGATAAGTGTTTTTATTTCTTTCTCAACCCGTTGATCTGTTGGGTAATTGTGGTCCAGAACCATTAAAATTTTCATCCTGTATTCTTATGATTTTACGATGTAAAATTACTAGAAAATTGATAAAATCAATAATTCAGTAAATCTGCAGGTATCAACTAAATTTGATTTAAATATGGCTGTAAAGATCAATAATTTTTGGCAGAACAGCTTCGGGAGAATAAATGTTTCTTATGTGTTTCATGATTTTTTCCCTGTTATAATCATGATTTGCAGCTTCAATTAATTTAGATGCAAATTCTTTTGGATTATTTTCAGGGACTATGAATCCATTAAAACCATTTTTGATATAATCAGAAGGTCCGCCGCAATCGGTTGAAATGACTGGTGTGCCGACAGCAAGTGCTTCTACACCTGCCATGCTGAAGGTTTCTTTGTGAGAAGTAATTAAGAGAAAGCTGCTTTTTTCGAGATAACTGCCAATCTCTTTATGTGGAATAACACCATGATTGATAATAGTTGAACCGAGCGAGTTTTCTTCTATAAACGACTGCCATTCTCCGGGAATTTTTTTACAACCAATTAGATGCAATTTGATGGGGTGTCCAATATTTTCATGGATGAGTTTTTTCAACGCAGCGAATAGTAACTTTGGATTTTTAACCGGGCTTAAATCGGAAATGTGGGTTAAATGAAGCGCTTTCTGATCAAAGTTCTCCAGGGACCTTTCCCCTTTGTAATCAGAAAATTGATCGAAGTTGAGGTAATTAGGGATAACCGATACCTGTTTAATATTAAAACTCTTCAGTTCTTTTTCCATAGAACGGCTAACCGTAGTATATCTTTTTGATCTGGAGAAAGCCTTTAAAATTTTACTCCGGTAATAATTTTTGTTTAGAAGGGTTTTCAAATAGGATGCGTGTTCCGAAACAATAAAGGGGATGGACGTACCTTTTGTCAGAAGAGAAGCGTAATACCCCGCGGGCCATGTTGAATAGGCATGAATGAGATCCGGATATCCTTCCTTTTGAATGATCTTTTCCCAGGCATTTTTAATACTTTTTCGAAGGTAAATATCCCTAAATTTTCCCAGTATTTTGGGTGGCACCCTGTAAACAGTCAGATGATAGATATTCAGGTTTTCATCCTTCCTAAAATCCAGTTGATGCTTACACATTAGCTGTTTTACATTCGCAATACTTACAGCAGATACTTCAAAAACAATCGTCTTCTTTATTTTCGTAGCAAGTAACTTAAACTGATGGTAAAAAAAGACTCCCCGGTTGGGTTTCTGCTTTGTCGGGAACCATGAAGGAATATGTAATACAGTTTTATCTATCATTGGATTTTAAAAATTGTAAGGAAATGAAATATAAACGAAAAAGCCTGCTCATAAGCAAAAAGAAAACGAGTTCGATAAAAGCAAAAACAATAACTTGCGGTAGGGTATTAAAATCAATATACCTCTTAAGGAAATACCCCAAAATAAAGGTAAGGATGAAAACAGCAATTATCTTAAGTGAAATATGGTCGAAGGGTTGCAGATGAAATTTAACTTTTACAAACAACCATTTAATAAGATTGAGTAGACTAAGACTTATGGCAGTTGCAAGTGAAGCACCTTTAATGCCATAAACAGGGATGAGCAAATAGTTGAGTGTAAAGTTTAATGCCACCATTATAACCTGGGAATACAGATTAAATTTATAATGCCTGGATAATATAATTATTCCACCATTCATTCCTGTAGAGAGATTAATAAGTTGGCCTGAAGCTAAAATCAATAAGGATATAAAACCAGCCGTAAATACCTCTCCTAAATAGCCCAACAGGATTTTTCCGGTAAATGCGAAGATAATAAGCGCAAATCCACCCAAATACATCTGTATATCCGATGAATGCTTATATATTTTGTATAACTCTGTTTTGTCTTCATCTTTTAATGCAAGAGAAATTCGGGGAAAAGCCACTTTTGATGTTGAGGCTGCAATCATATTCAGCAAACCGGCAAATAAAACTGCTATACTATAGACTCCCAATTGCTCCAAATTGGCCAGTTTTCCCAACATTATTTTATCAAGCTGATTGAGCAGAATGGTATTAATTCCGGCAATTAGCATGAATAAGGAATAGGGCAGAACCTTTTTATAAAAACTCAGCGACCATTCTGTATTTGATGAAAGTTGAGGTTTATAATGATACAAACCGAGAATTACCAGAAGAATGGCTTTTAGACTCCAGATGGACAGGTACAAGTAAAAATAGGTCTCAAAGGAGAATTTCAGGATTAAAAGGGCCAAAAGAATACCAAGATGAATAATTTTATCCAGCGTATTATTGATGAAGGTTCCG
>CAYVSF010000054.1:0-10563 GCA_964453775.1 uncultured Bacteroidales bacterium | reverse complement strand
TGGAAATTTCAAAGCCCCAGGTTCCCCAACTAGATGAGTGGCCTAAACTGGAAAAATTAAACAAAGAAAAAGAACTGATAGGTATCTATCTATCTGCCCATCCGCTGGATGATTACAAACTGGAAATAAATAATTTTACGACCCATACACTTAGCGACCTAAGTGATATGGACATGCTTAAAAACAAAGACCTTAGCGTAGCCGGTATTGTAACAGATGTAAGACATGCTATGACCCAAAGAGGCAAACCATACGGATTATTAACACTTCATGATTACACAGACACCTTCCGCTTTGCATTATTTGGCAAGGATTACCAGGAATTTAGAAAATATTGTTATAAAGATTATCCCTTGCTTATCAAAGGGAAAATTCAACCCAAACCTTATAAAGAGCAAGAGGAACTTGAATTTAGTATTAAGCAAATTTATATGCTTAGCCAGGTTAAGGAAGATTTAATTAAAAGCGTTTCAATTAAAATTTCGCTGGATCAGCTAAATGAAGATATTATTGAAGAAATCAGTTCAATTACTGATGCAAACAAGGGAAAAGTCGTTTTAAAATTCCAGGTTTTCGATACGGAAGAAAATATCAGTCTTAAGCTATTTTCCAGAAACACGCAGGTAAATCTGAGCAATGATTTCCTTCAATTTATAGAAAGAAAATCCAACATAGAGTATTTGATCAATTAAACAAATTAATTGTAAATTTGTCTCCATTAAAAATTATTAACTGAAAATATACAATTATGACAGTAGAAATAACAGATAAAAATTTTGAGGAAATGGTATTGAAATCTGACAAGCCTGTATTGCTGGATTTCTGGGCAGAGTGGTGTGGCCCGTGTCGTATGATAGGCCCATTGGTAGAAGAATTGTCGGAAGAATACAAAGATCGTGCAATTTGTGGTAAAGTTGATGTAGACAGTAATCCAACCATTGCTGCAAAATATGGTATCCGCAACATTCCCACTGTTTTATACATAAAAGATGGAGAAATCGCTGATAAGCAAGTGGGCGCAGTTCCCAAAAGTGCTCTGGAAGAAAAACTGAAAAAACTATTGTAAGATATTTTGATTTAATAAGGAGGCGCACTGTTTGCGCCTCTTTTTTTGTGGATTTTTTGCCACTGATCCATTTTTTCATAACTTACCCATTCAATTATTATGGGTACAAAATGGAATACAAAAATTTGAAAATTAAAGACTGGGCTTTGGAAGACAGGCCTAGAGAAAAGCTGATGGCAAAAGGAAAGACTGCTCTTTCAGATGCAGAAATCTTAGCCATCTTAATTGGCACCGGAACGATAAAAGAAACCGCAGTGGAATTATCCAAGAAGCTTTTAAAAAAGGCGGGAAATAACTTAAATGAACTGGGAAAATTTAGACTTGCAGAACTAAGTTCTATAAAAGGAATTGGAGAAGCTAAGGCCATAAGCATAATGGCTGCCCTGGAACTGGGACGCAGGAGGAAACTTTCGGAGATTATGCAAAGACCCAAAATATCTTCCAGTAAAGATGTCTACCTGGTTTTTCAACCCTTAATCAGCGATCTGCCTTATGAAGAATTTTGGATTCTTTTATTAAACAGAGCCAATAAAATTATCGACAGACGTAAAATAAGTCAGGGTGGAGTTGCAGGCACCATCATCGATGCAAAAATTATCCTTAAATATGCCATTGAAAGCTTAGCATCTTCAATGATTTTATGCCACAATCACCCCTCTGGTAACTTAAATCCAAGTGAAGCAGATAAAAAAATTACAGAAAAATTGTTGAAAGGAGGAAAAATCTTCGATATTCAGATACTGGATCATATAATCATAGGAGATAATGCTTATTTTAGCTTTGCTGATGAAAATTTAATACTATAATTTGAGTTTTTCACTTCTCCATAATGAAAAAATAAATCTTGGCAGGTGGGATAATTGCATCAATACTTCCATTAATGGTAGTATTTTTGCCTTTTCCTGGTACCTGGAAGCCATCGACGATGACTGGCATGGTCTGATATGGGATGATTATGAATATGTTATGCCCCTTTTTCACTATATCACGGGAAGCAGGAAGTTTTTTTATACCCCGAGCTTGATCCCCAAATTAGGTATATTTTCTCCAAATCTACTCACAGAAAAAAATACAAAACAATTTCTCGATTACTTAAATGAAGAGGGAAGCCTTTCACATATTGCCCTTAGTAAATTCAATAAGCTTCCAGCAGAATTGGGGCAAGGGTTAAAAAATATTCAAACCTATGAAATGGACTTGATTAACTTCTATAACTCTTACTTCAATAATTATCACAAAAAAGTAAAAGAGGATTTAAGACGTAGTATTAAAAATAACATTTTTGTTACAAAGGGCATCTCCTTTGAGAGCTATTATAAATTTTTAGAAAGGGCACAATCCTTTCCAAAAATCAGGAAACGACAAAAAAACCAATTAAAAAAACTCTTGCCTAAACTGATTAAGAATAATCTTGCCGATATATATGGAGCCTTTACACGAAAAAACGAACTCTGCGCCACAAGCCTCTTCGTTCGTTCCCGTCCAAAAAATCATTTATTACTGGCAAGCACGCTAACAAGGGGAGTTAAAAACAATGCACTCTCTCTAATCATAGATAGATTTATTGAGGCCAATAGTGAAAAAAAACAAACCTTATCTCTAGATGCCTTATCTAAAAACCGTAAAGAATTTCCAAACCCGGCGCAAATGGGATTCCAACCATATTATTCATACCTTTATCAACCGCAAAGAATTCCCTTGATATACCAAAAAAAACTTAAGCACCATGATGCATATTTTAAGTGAAAAAAATAACCTGTGCAATCAATTTATAGCAGAACTACGAGACATACATATTCAAAATGATCGATCGCGCTTTCGAAGAAATATGAAACGAATAGGAGAAATCTTTGCCTATGAAATAAGCAAGTCACTTCAATATGAAAAAAAAGATATTGAAACACCGCTTGGTAAAAAAGAAATGCATCTTATTTCAAACAAAATTGTAAATGCAACTATCCTTAGGGCAGGTCTGCCTCTACACGATGGTATTCTTTCTTATTATGACCAGGCCGAGAATGCTTTTATTTCTGCCTATCGGGAATACCAGAATGAATATGCTTTCGACATCAAATTTGAACATGTTTCCGGCCCCTCTATCGAGGAAAAAACCCTTATCCTGTCCGATCCCATGCTCGCCTCCGGGGCTTCCATGATTGGATCGTACCAGGCATTAATGAAACATGGAAAACCCAGGCACACCCATATCGTTGCTATTATTGCCAGTGAGCCCGGTGTGGAAAAACTGCAAAAAGAACTTATGGATGATACGATGACCTTATGGATTGGAGATATCGATCCTTCATTAAATGCAAAATCCTATATTGTGCCGGGAATTGGAGATGCGGGAGATTTGGCTTTTGGAGAAAAAAATTAAGCCTTAACAGGACTGCCAGGAACTAAAATTGCTGTGGAGGTATCGGGACTGTTCTGATATATTTTTCGAATAGATTGTTGAAGAACCGGATGGACAAGTGAAGGGGCAATTTCGTCCATGGGTGCCAGAACAAAATTTCTTTCAGGAATAAAACGGTGCGGAACCGTTAGTTCTTCATCAGCTATGATCAAATTATCAAAAAACAGTATATCAATGTCTATATTTCTGGAAGAATAGCCTTTGGAGTTTCTTTTCCTCCCCATTTCAGCTTCTATGGTTTGTAAACATTTCAATAATTGATAGGGAGGAAGACTGGTTTCTATTTTTAAGGCAATATTTATAAATGCTTTCTCAGCATCAAATCCCCAAGGTGGAGTTTGATAAAAAGAAGAACGCATTACTATATTCCCTGCACGTTCTCCTATCCTGTCAACGGCCTTGTTGATATATCTGTATCGATCTCCTAAATTACTCCCAAGCGATAAATAAGCTGTATGCATCCTTCTTAAAATTGTTACAAAGAGAAACATTATTTTAATTATATCAAAAATCTTTAATGATTTTTTGTACCTTGGGAAACAACACCTTAACAAAAAGGTTCTATAAGCATTGAAGTTTATTCCAATGAATTCAATAAATTTGTATAAAATCATGTATTAACCTATCTAAAATCAACGAATATGAAAAGTTTTTTTAAGTATTTACTGGCTTCTGTGCTTGGTGTCATTGTAGCCGGAATCATTCTGTTTCTCATTTTAATGGGGTCGATTGGAGCCATGATTGCCTCCCAGGATAAACCGGTTGAAGTTAAACCCAACTCTGTATTGCACGTACAACTAAATAAACCTGTTGCAGATCGTAGTTCTGATAATCCTATGGAAAACTTCGACTTCGCTAGCTTCAAGCCTATAATTTCATTAGGATTGGATGATATTTTAAATAGTATTGAGAAAGCAAAGGAAGATGAAAATATAAAAGGCATTTACCTTGATTTTACAGTTATCCCTTCAGGAATAGCTACCATCGAGGAAATCCGTAATGCCCTCTTGGATTTTAAAGAATCGGAAAAGTTTATCATTGCTTACGCAGATGTTTACACACAATCAAGCTACTATCTGGCTTCCGTTGCCGATGAAATTTATCTGAACCCGGAAGGAGAACTTCCTTTTGTGGGAATGCAATCGCAGGTAATGTTTTTCAAAGATGCGCTCGACAAAATTGGCGTTGAACCACAAATAATTCGACACGGCAAATTTAAATCTGCGGTAGAGCCTTTCATGCTAAATTCAATGAGCGAAGCCAACCGGGAACAAATAGAAACTTATATGGGTTCTATTTGGGATCACATGGTACAGGAAATTTCAACCATTAGAAATATTTCTGTAGATGAGTTAAACGAACTAGCCGATAACCTTACCATTCGTTCTGCCCAGGCAGCCGTCGATTATCATTTAATTGACGGACTTCGCTACAAAGATGAAATTCTTGCCAGTCTTCGTGAAAAAACAGAGAAAGAAGCTGATGAAGACATAGAAGCCATTAATCTATCCAGATATATAAAAGCCCCAAATAAGAAAAAAGCTAAAAAACTTGCAAAAGATAAAATTGCCATCGTATATGCCATGGGAGAAGTCATCATGGGCGAAGGACAGGAAGGCACCATTGGTTCTGATCGCATTTCACGAGCCATCCGCGAAGCAAGAAAAGATACAACAATTAAAGCCATCGTTTTCCGTGTAAATTCCGGTGGTGGTAGTGCACTGGCCTCAGAAGTAATATGGAGGGAAGTACAGCTGGCAAAACAAGAAAAACCTGTTATTGCCTCCTTTGGTGATGTCGCAGCTTCGGGTGGATACTATATTGCTGCACCTGCTGATGCCATTGTTGCAAGTCCCAACACAATAACCGGCTCAATCGGGGTTTTTGGAATGATCCCAAATGCCGAAAACTTACTGGAAGAAAAAATTGGTGTGCACACTGATGTTGTAAAAACCAATAAACATGCTGATATGGGAAGTATTCACAGAGCTCTTACGGCCCAGGAAAGAGAGATTATTCAGTATGGGGTAGAAGAAATCTACAAGACTTTTATTGAGCATGTTGCCCAGGGAAGAGATATGACCGTTGAGGAAGTAGATGCCATTGGCCAGGGTCGTGTTTGGAGTGGGGCAAATGCAATGGAAATCGGATTAATTGATGAATTTGGCGGCTTGGAAAAAGCGATTGAACTTGCGGCTGCAAAAGCAGAACTCGAAAATTACAGGACTGTAGGATATCCGAAGATAAAAGATCCTTTCCAGCAATTCCTGGAAGAATTTCAAGGTAATGTGGAAGCTTCCATCCTTAAAAAACACCTCGGTGCAGAGTACAAATACTATGAAGAAATACAGAACCTTAGACGGCGTTCAGGTATTCAGGCTCGCATACCATACAAGATAGAAGTGTATTAAACTATTATACATCACCAGAAAAACCGGTTGGTCTTTATACTGACCGGTTTTTTTACTTTGTTTCCTGCTCTTTTTTTTTTTACTTTAAGTCCTAAATCCTACAAAATGAATATAAGCAGGAAAATTCTAAGCCCCCTTCTATTACCGCTGAGCCTGCTCTATGGTTTTATTGTATTTATCCGTAATAAACTCTACGATTACAAAATACTCCGGTCCCATAGCTTTGACAAACCGGTTATCTCCGTCGGTAACATCACGGTTGGTGGAACCGGTAAAACTCCTCATATTGAATATATCGCAAACCTACTTAAAGATGAATTTCAAGTAGCGTGTTTAAGCAGGGGATACAAAAGAGCATCAAAAGGATTTCAGCTGGCAGGAGACGAGTCATCTGCAGAAAGTATTGGAGATGAACCTCTTCAAATTCAACGTAAATTCCCGGAAGTACAGGTAGCCGTTGATGCCGACAGAGTGAATGGCATTCGTAAATTGCTCGAGAAAAGACCGGGATTGGATGCCATCCTGCTTGATGATGCTTATCAGCACAGAAAAGTATATGCGCCACTATCCATTCTACTAATAGATTATAACCGCCCAATAGATAAAGATTTTATGTTGCCTTTTGGCGATTTGAGAGAGCAAAGCTACGAGAAAAGAAGAGCCAATATTATTATCATTTCCAAAGCTCCAAAAGATCTCCAACCCATAGACAGAAGAATTTTGCTCACCGACTTGAAGCCCTATCCTTATCAAAGTGTTTTCTTTACCTATATGGATTACGGAATGCCCCAGTCCCTTTTTTATGATGATGAGGCAATGCTGGATACCTTCCTGGAAACAGATATTAACGATAAAGAAATCATTCTACTTACCGGGATTGCCAATCCAACTCCGCTTGCTAACTATTTGCAGGAGACTTATACAAAAAATATCCGGCAATTAAAATATCCCGATCATTATAGGTATGAGGATAAAGACATTAAAAAAATCGAAACCACTTTTAATCATTCTTCAAAGTCGAAAAAAATAATTATAACGACGGAAAAAGATGCCATGCGTTTGCAAAAATTTACTAATATTGCAACTCCTTTAAAAAAGACATTTTTTTACATTCCTATAGAGGTTAAATTCCTGAATAACAGGACAGATAATTTTAATCAGCAAATAATTGATTATGTTAGAAAAAATAAGAAACACAGCGAACTTTATCACAGATAAAACAGGATTTCAACCCGATGTTGGTATTATTTTAGGAACAGGACTGGGAGGTATGGTTAAGGAGATTGATGAAAAAGCATCTTTACCCTATGAAGAAATTCCAAACTTTCCTGTTTCAACAGTTGATGGCCACAAGGGAAAGCTTATTTTTGGATACCTTGGAGGGAAAAAAATTGTAGCCATGCAAGGCCGTTTCCACTATTATGAGGGCTACACTATGGAAGAAGTTACCTTTCCTGTGCGCGTTCTAAAACTACTTGGTATAAAAACTTTGCTTCTGTCTAATGCCAGTGGTGGGATGAATCCGGACTTTGAAATTGGAGATGTAATGATCCTGGATGATCATATAAATCTTATTCCCAATCCGCTTATTGGAAAGAATATTGATGAGCTGGGTCCCCGTTTCCCGGATATGAGCGAGCCTTATGATCATGAACTTATTCAAAAGGCAAACGAAATAGCGGCAGAAAAAAATATTAAAACACAAAAAGGCTGTTACGTTGCCACCACAGGACCTACCCTGGAAACACCCAAAGAATATCAATACTTTAGGATAATTGGCGGAGATGCCGTAGGTATGTCAACCGTTCCCGAAGTTATCGTAGCAAGACAAATGGGACTTCCCTGTTTTGCTGTATCAATTATTACTGATTTAGGGGTCCCTGGAAAAATCGTAAAAGTAACCCACGAAGATGTGCAGGAAGCCGCCCAAAAAGTGGAACCCGACATGACCTATATTTTTACAAAACTCATTGAAAAACTATAAAACATTCTAAACGCCCTTCCGGGGCGTTTTTTATTTCATCCAACCAATGGATAACAAAAAATTTCAAACCGGTAATGTAATCACAATTGCGTTTGCGCACTTTTTCCACGATGTATACAGTGCTTTTCTTGCACCAATGCTCCCTTTGCTTCGTGAAAAGCTTTCATTGAATTACACCCTCATGAGTTTGCTTTTTGTTTTCCAACGCCTTCCATCCTTATTTAATCCTCTGATAGGAATTATTGCCGAAAACATTAAAGTGCGTTACCTGGTTATCCTTTCTCCGGCAGTTACCACCGTGTGCATGAGCTTACTAGGACTCTCGGGCAATTATATTCTGCTTATTCTTTTGTTGTTTACAGTTGGCATTAGCAGTGCTTTTTTCCATGTTCCCACCCCAGTTTTAATGAAAAAAATGGCGGGAGACAGGCTGGGGAAAGGCATGAGCTTCTACATGATTGGTGGTGAGGCTGCACGAACAGTAGGACCATTAGTAATTTCTGCCGCAATTTCATTTTGGGGTCTTGAAGGAACTTACCGTTTAATCCCTTTCGGACTGATTGCTTCTTTAGTGCTTTTCTTTAAATTCAGGAATGTAAAAATAACGGAAGATATAGCTAAAAAGAAAAAAGAAAAAGGCATCCGTGAAACTTTTATCAAGCACCGGCATTTCTTTATCCTAATTGGTCTGGTGCTCCTTTTTAGGGGATTCATGAAATCGGCTATCGTATCTTTCCTTCCTACTTATATGGATGAAATGGGCCAAAGCTTGTGGTTTGGAAGCTCCTCTCTCTCTATTTTTGAATTCGCCGGAGTTGTTGGAGTTTACCTGGCTGGCTCCTACTCCGATAAATTGGGACGGCTAAAAATGCTTTATGCCATCATCTTTGTTACGCCTTTTTTAATGCTAATTTTTGTATTTGTTAAAGGATTCCTGATGCTGCCGGTTTTAATCTTTCTTGGGTTCTTTGTTTTAGCTTCAACACCGGTGATGATAGCCATGGTACTGGAAATTGATAAAGAACACCAGTCTTTTATAAACGGTGTTTTTATGACTCTCTCTTTCGTTGTAACCTCCGCTACTACTTTCCTTGTAGGTATTCTCAGTGATTTGACGGACCTGCAAAGTACATTTAAATTAACCTCCTACATTGGTTTTGCAGCCATCCCTGTGATGTTCCTACTAAATAAAAGATACAAGAAAAAAATCCGCTAATCCCGCATTAGAACGCAGGGATATTTTTCCTGTTTTACTTCCCCGGATGGATAATACATCTCAATATAAACAACATATATACCCTGCAATGCAAGTTTCCCTTCATTGGTAGTTCCATCCCAGGCCAGTAAGCCGGATGCACCTAAAGAATAATTGCTATAAAGCTGCCTGATTTCAACCCCATTTTTATTAAAAACCCTTGCATTGCAAAAACAATCGGGTTGCGACAGTTCATAGGAAAGAATGTAGAGATCATCTTTACCATCCTGGTTAGGAGAGAACAACTCTTTTTCGGGGTGAAAAAAATATTCGGCTGAATGATAATCTACATATTGAGAATTTTGATAACCGGGAGTAGCAAATCCTACCGTTTGGGCTGCCGAATGCCAGGATGATGAATTCTCGGATGGCGCATCCGGATGCAAGCGCTCTAAAGAAACACCTTCCGTCCCGGGCAAAAGGGGATTGTGTAAAGAAGCATCATATACAAAATGATCGACTGAATGCTTATCGCTGCGAAGCAGGAAGATTTCGCTCCCATCATTAGGAAGTGCCGGCATATTGTCCAGCTTATGGCAACTCGTTTCATTACAGGTATAGTATTCAGCCAGTTTGTTTTCATTCTCGCAAATCACATAATATTCCCCGGGCTTTAAGATGAATGGCCTATTCGAGAGAGGAGTCAGCTTATCAAAGGAAATGGGCGATTCGCCCACGAAGAGCAATAAATCCGATAAATCAATATCTTTTGAAGATCGATTATAGAATTCGATGAACTCAATGTCCTGATAAAGCGGATCGAACAAAATCTCATTGATAATGACATCACTTGTTTCTACGCCGTCCGGTAAAGAAAATCGCTCTGATCTTTCAATTTCAAGCACTTTTGATTCGCAGGAAAATATGGGCGTTTTTATCGTAAAATGATACATCTCTCCAACCTTAAAAGCTTCCGAAAAATGCAACAACATTTCATGTTGATTCCCAAATGCATATTCAAGCCTTTCCGGTGAATAGCTCCCGGGATAAATTTGATACTGCTCTTCCGATAAGGTCCGTTTGGGGTGTGTATTCTGACTCCATCTGAGGTATAAGGTATACTCATTCCACGGAAGTAATCTTACTATCTCATCCTCAGGATAGGGCAAACCTGATCCAGTAACTATTATTCCGGGACTTCCTCCATTAGCAGAAGAAGACCTTGCCCAATTATCTATCATGCAGAGTTGTTCAGGATTTTTCAATTCTAATGAATACCCCCCTTCTTTCTCATCATCTGTACTATGCATTTCGGATCGATAAAAAAGCTTATGCAATGGTTCCCCACGATTATCAAATAAGGCTATCTCCCCTTGTTCGTTTGGCAGGACAGGCATGGCTTCCAATCCCATAACAGCTACTTCTGAATTGAATGCACCGGCATTTATGCTTTCGCAAATAACAACACAACTGTCCGGTTTTAGGAGAAGG
>CAYVSF010000053.1:0-10567 GCA_964453775.1 uncultured Bacteroidales bacterium | reverse complement strand
CAAAGCATTTATAGTTGTCGTCAAAGACTGCATTGGAAAAATCGGTTTCATCCCTGGAATCAAAAAATGTATGAATAGCCGAGAAATTGTATAAGCTTACATTAGATTTTTTTTCCAATTTTCGGCTTTCGCGGTAACTGCTTAGTGAAAAGTTTTCAATGTAGCAATTATCCAGGCAAATGATTTCCCCGTCGTCTATCCACTTGTAAATAGTATTGGTGTCCAGGTAGGCCATCTCGAGGTATGCTATCTCATTTTTAGATAGGTTGTAGAACGAAATGGCAGCTGTGGTTGGGAAGGTCTTGCCGGCTTCCGTTTTAAACGGAATATCCTTTATTTTTACTTTGTAGCTTTGAAAAGAAGTTATCATAACCCGCGTATTTCTACTCAAATATAGCAATTTAGCCGGTATTTCGCATAAGGATTATGCCTCCTTTCGATGGCAAATGTTTTTAAAATCGCAGTAAGAGCATATTTTTTCATTATCTGTCTGCTCGAAGGGGCGCTCTTTATCAGCCATTTCCATGAGCATTTCATTCAGGTGCTCAAGGAACTCAGTGCGAACCGCTTCATAGTTTGCTATGATTTGTTTGTTTATTGTTAAATGGAAGTCAAAGTCTGCATCGTGCACCTCGCGGGTTTTATAAACGCCGGGTACGATAGCTTCATCTCCTGTTGCGTTTTGTTTGTAGGTTTCCGCATAAATCAGCGTTTGAAAAACGGCCTTTTTCCGATCGTGCTTATCCCTTTCAAAGAGTTCTTTGATGGAACCGGCAGCAATTTCATCATTTCCGGTTTTATAATCGATAACCCGCACGCCTTCGGAGGTTTTATCCAGGCGGTCAATCGCCCCTCTAATGCTAAATTGCATTTCTTTACTTCCTGATTTTACAGGGAATTCAATGGTCCATTCCTTTTCCAGGCCAAGAATTTCCAGCGGTGCAACTTTTTCATCCTGCTGTAAAATTTCGCGTATGTATTTATAAATAACTTCCCTGATGATGCCAGGCTGCCCTTTTTTTAGAATTTCATCGATAATTTTCTTTTCTTTGCTGTATTCAGCATAGAAAGCCTCTCGTATTGCAGCATCAATGCTTGCTTTGGTTTTTATTTTTCTGATATCAGCGATTTCCAGTTTTTTACCGGTAAAATCCTGGTAAAGAATTTCTATGGCTTTGTGTAAGATGCTACCGAATATTCTGGCGTCGATCCCTTCTAGCAATTCATCTTTGGGCTTGATTCCAATTAAGTAACGGAAATAGAATTTCAGGCTGCAATCCAGCCAGGTATTAAGTCCTGTAGGAGAAAGGGGACGGTAGTTTTCACGTTGAGGATCGGTGAACTTACCCAAAAGCTTTAATACATTCGGTGTCTTTGGAATGCTGATGGGTCTTGGATGATTTAGATTGATTTTAAAACCAGTCTGATACTCCTTTATCTCATGGGGCAGCTCATACCGCAACTGATGAATGTACCGGCTGGCTTCGCCTCCGGAAGTGCTCTCATTCTGGTTGTTGTAGATGAGGGTAACTTTTTTTGCCCGCTGAATAAGCCTGTAGAAGTAGTAGGCATAAATAGCATCCTGATGCTCAATGGTGGGGAGTTTGAATCCCTTACGCAGCGTATACGGAATGAAGGAATGCGGCGCTTTTACATCCGGAAATATGCCTTCATTCATGGATAAAATAATCACATGATTGAAATCCAGTACCCTGGTTTCTAAAATTCCCATTAGCTGTAATCCGCGCAGTGGTTCTCCTGTGAATGGCACAGTTACCGAGTTCAGGGCTTTTTTCAATAACCTGATTTGAGTGTCCATTTTGAGTTTTTCGTCATAGTCTTTCAGAATTTCTTCTAAACGGTTAATCGATATAAATAGCTGGTAGAGAAACTCCTGGTCAAGTGTATTTGAGGCCTCTTCTGTGCTAAAAGAAGCAAAAAGAAGTCTTGTAACTTCCCGCAGGTAGTGCATAATCGACTCGCCTTCATTTAGAATGCGGAATAGTTTACCTTCTGCAGTTGCTTGCATGAAGCGACTGGCAGCCATGTACTGCAGATTATTTTCGTTGATTTCTTTTTTGAGTTGCTCTGTTCGTATTTCTTCAAATCTACTGATGTAAGGATGCGAAAGCATTGCAATAAGGCTGGGTGATGTAAAATGGGCTTGTCCTTTAATCCTTACCATTTGTTTTTGCAGATTGGTAAGGCACTCAATTAAACTGCTTACCGGAGTTTGCAAAATCGGGATTCCCATGGTAATGTTCACTTCGGAAACTTCATCAGGGAAGGTATATATTACCGATGAAATAAGCGATTCATCAGCAAGGACAATGGCGCGGTTGTTTGGGGAACCGTCCTTAAGGTTATCAAGTTTACCCAGGATGTTGGAGAGTATTTTTGCCTGACCGGTATGTGAGGGAACGGCAATGGTCTCTATTTCCTTTTTTTGTTCCTCAAGCAAGTCCTTGCTTCCGGTATCTATGCCGGGGTACTTTCGAATGTTATTCCGGAGGAAAAGTCCAGCTTCATGGAAATCATTTCTGATATAATAGTTGTCGTAATCCCAGAAAAACGCAGCTTTTTTGATGGTTTTCAGGTGATCGAATAAAATTTCTTCACAGGAGTTGAGGGCGTTAAAACCAACGAAATAATAGTAGCTGCTTTCCCAAGCAAGTTTCTCCTTTGCTTTTATTTTGTCGGCTACCATCCGGTAAATCATTCCTTCATAGGCAAGGTCTTTTTTCTGCAGGGCATTTTTATAATTTTTATATAAATCGCCTAAAATCTTCCAGATGTGAACAAATTCTTCTTGCTCTTTTGATCTTTTAGTTTCAGAAAATGTGCTCCAGAATCTTCTTATGGCCTCTATTTGTTCCGGGCTTAAATGTGTGAATTGTTCTTCCAGATCCCGGATGGATTTTATATTCCGAAACAGATCCGAAGCATTCACACGGTATTTGTCCACATCATCAAAATCGTTCAAGAGCAATTCGCCCCAAAAAAAGAAATCATCAAAGGGTTCTGCCTGCTTATTCAGGTTTTTATAGGCCTCATAGAGTTCGAAAAGCAAATCGAGCGAACCGGCAGGTTGCAACCCCGACAGGCGGGCCATTAAATCATTAATGGTGAAGATAGCAGGTGACCATACAGGTTGGTCTACCAGCTCCGATAGGTGTTTCCGGAAGTATAATGCCGCCCGCTGATTCGGGAAGACCAAACATATTTCATTCAGCGGATACGACTTATGTTCCAGTATTTTTTTTGCAACTTCTGCGAGAAATGTCTGCATTGCCTTTTGTTTCTATGGTTGATAATATTTTCCCTGCCAGGTGTCTTCTGCTTCAAGCAGTTTCTCGAACCGGTTTAAGATCTGGTCGCCCCTGATTTTTCCCCATTTGGGTTGAATGAGTAGCGAGGGTTTGGCCTCACTGCTAATGCGCTCTACCACAAATGCAGGGTTGAGTCGCTCCATAAAACGTTTCATAAATACCAGGTATTCATCCAGTGAAAACAGTTCGAATTGCCACGGATCCTTTGCATATTCTTTTTCAAAGGCAGTCCCTTTAACAATCTGCAATTGATGAAATTTGATATTTGTTAGCGGTAAGTTTGAAATCGTTTTTACCTGGCTAAGCATTTCTTCCCTGGTCTCGCCGGGTAGGCCAAAAATAAAATGTGCACCGGTTTTAATTTTTCTTTGGGCCGTTTTTTCGATGATCTTTTGCGCCGTTTCAAAACTGTGACCGCGATTAATTCGTTCAAGACTCTTGTTGTAAGTTGATTCAACACCATATTCCAGGATGATGTAAAAGTTTTCCGACAATTTCTGGAAATAATCCAGCTTTGCTTCATCGATGCAATCCGGCCGGGTTCCGATGACAAGTCCAACGATATCTTCTTTTTCCAGCGCCTGGTTGTATATTTTTTTTAGCTGTTCCAGTGGAGCATAAGTGTTTGAAAACGCCTGAAAATAGGCCAGGTATTTTTTCGCATTCTTATAGCGGTGACGGTGAAATGCCATTCCTTCATCAATTTGCTGCGATACGGGTTTTCCAGGTATACAGTATGAGGGGTTGAAGCCGTTATTATTGCAATAGGCACATCCTCCATAGCTAATCGTGCCATCGCGATTGGGGCATGTAAAGCCTGCATCGATTGTTACCTTCTGTATGCGTCCGCCAAAGCTTTGTTTAAAATAGTTGGAATAGGCATTAAAACGCCTGTTATGTCCCCAGCTGTATGTCATGATGTTAACTCCACTTTTTGAATTTTCTTTTTGTTGATATACCATAGATAGCCTTCCAGTCCTTTGTATCCCATTTTTCTTAATATCGCAGCATAGCGGTCAACTTGCTTTAGGTGGCTCTGTTCTTCTTTTTCTCCAAATTTGTAATCAACAATAATGGTTTTATTTTGCTTTAAAATCACCCTGTCGGGCCGGTAAATATCGCCTCCCGGAAGGATTAGGTCACGTTCATTAAGGATCTCTCCCTCGTTGTCGAACCATTCTTCAATTCCTTCCTGCCTAAAGGCTTCATTGGTTTTTGCCTGGAGTTCCTGCTTTTCTTTCTTGTTGATATGGCCCTGCAAACTTAAAGCATTAATGACATTCTCCGCATCATGCATGACCTTAATTCTGGAAAAAACGAGGTGCATTAGCTTTCCATAGTCTAATGGACTTTCATAATCCTGGTCCTTCATACTGCGATAGTCGTTGACATTACGCTTGAGGTATATTTTACTAAAAGGATCATGCCATTGATAATCCGGAAATTCGGGAAACTCATCTGCTTTATCTTTTGCTTCATCATATGCCGGGCTGCCCACTTCAAAGATATCATTTTCGGCATCGAAATGTTCATTCAAGCGCAGGGCTGGATAATCTGCGGATATTTCGGGATGGTTTTTTTGTTGATAGGCATTGTATAGCAATTGGTTGATATGTTTAACTTCTTTGTTGTTCTTTCCGTTTGGTTTTTCGGAATAGATATAAAGAAAACTTTTAGCCCGCGTAAAAGCCACATAGATTAGGTTCAAGTTATCTACAAGTTGATGCATGAGCTCGTTCAGATAGGTCTCTTTTAAATGACTTTGCAGAAGTTCTTTTTTAAAAGTTATGGGAATTTGGCCATTAAATTCAGCCTCCTTGATTTGAACCGATGTCCATAAAAGGGGTGCTTTTTGCCCGTCGGCAATCATTTTCCAGTCGCAAAAAGGAAGGAGGATGGCCTCGTACTCCAGTCCTTTCATTTTATGGATAGTGGCAATACGAATGGCATCCTGCGTATCGGAAGCCTTCAAAGTTTGATTACTGCCAGCTTCTTCCCACCATTTTAGGAATTCATAGATGGAAGGACTCGATTTCTCCTGCTGCTTTTGAATGATATCCTGCAGGGCAAGAATAAAAGGGACTTCCTCCTTATGCTGATTCAAAAAAAAGATGGCGATGATTTGTTCTACCAAATCAGAAAGCGACAGTAATTTTAGTGTATTGAATTTTTCAAAAAATGCGGTTGGTATCAATTGGTCTGCTTCCTCTTTTTCAAAGTAGACATGCATTTCATGATGAACTTGCTGCTCTTTGCTTAAGTAGATGGCATATTGTGTTCGTAATTCTGTTTTGGCCAGCAGGTCGGTATCATCTTGCAACAGGCGCAGGGCAGCAATAATAAGTTTTACCGCATAGGATTCGTTGATAAACAAACTGTCATTGGAAATGAATTCGTACTTATAGCCCTTTTCAGCTTTCGCTTCCAGCAAGGTTTCTGCAACTTCCTGACCCTCTTTATTGCTTCTTACCAGCACTGCAATATCTTTTTGTTCGATTCCGTGGTTCAATAACAGGTTAATTTGTTCGGGGACTTCCTTCAAGATTTGATCTTTTGCCTTAAGTCCTTCATTTTTTTTCGTTTCGATAAATTGATGCCGGATATATCCTCCCGGTTTTTTCATTGGCATTTTTTGAAAGGCTGCATGGTAGGCATTTCGAAAATGTTGGATGAGTTCGGCATGGTTTTCTGCATCCTGATCACAAACGGCCAGAAGCACTTCTTCTAATTGAGGCACCAGCGTAGCCATCATGGAGTTATTAAAAGCAACAATTTGTTCTTTGCTTCTCCAGTTGCTATCCAGGGTTATTTTCTCTACCATGTTCTCAGGCACCGTTTGTTCGGCCTCTTCGCTTAATATGAGCCAGTCGCTGTTTCTCCAGCGGTATATCGATTGCTTCACGTCGCCCACCAGGATACTCTTGTGGTTTTCTGCAATGCTGTTTTGCAGGAGGGGTTTGAAGTTGTTCCACTGAATTCTGGACGTATCCTGGAATTCATCAATCAGAAAGTTTTTGAAGATATGCCCCAGCTTTTCATAGATAAAAGGGGTCTCATTATCCCCGATGATGGCATGAATCAAGACACCAGTATCGGAGTTTAGGAATATGTTGTTTTCTTCGCAGTACCTGAGGACTTCTTTTCGAATTCGGCTAAGAACACCCAAAATATTGATGTTCTCTTGAAAGGCCTTGTTGGTTTGATAGCTACTATGCTGTTCTTGAAAAAAGGTATGAATTTCAATGAGTTTTGGATGCAGGGTGCTGCTTATAAGTTGTTGGAGACCGCTGTCTTTATTCGATTTGCTTAACCATTTTTCAGTTGATTCGAGTGCCTCCTGCATACGCGATTTTGCAAGGGGCCCTCCATCTTTATAAACCAAATGGGCTTTTTGGGTAGCTATCTTTTCAATTTGACCATAGACACCACTTTTTTTATAGCTAAAATCTTCCACATTATAGCCATGCTTGTTAATCGTTGCAATTAATTCCGCGGCTTTTTTTTGCATCTCCTTTTCAAAAGCATTCATCTGCTTTTTCAAGAGGGATTTTACCTTCTTTAGTTTTTTTGCATCTTCCAGGGATGTTCGCTGGTCTTGTGGAAAGAGTTTAAACTCCTCTTTGAAGATTTCTTTGCCGAATGTTTTCAAATCCCTTTCCAGGCTCCAGTTTTTTCCTTCATCCATCCGCTCAAAAGAAAAATCAATTAACCACTCTTTTAGCGGATCCTCATTTTCCAGTTGCTGGATCATTTCATCGACTGCTTTGCTCAGTACATCTTTATCATCCAGTTCGAGTACAAAATTGGGCTGAATGCCAATCTCTTTGATGAAAGCCCGCAAAACTTTTTGGTAGAACTTATCGATGGTGCTTACCGTAAATCTCGAATAATCGTGAAGAATGCCCGATAAAATGCGTTTTGATTTTTGATGAATGGTAGCATAATTCATGTTTTTTTCTGCATGCAATGCATTCGCATAAGGGTTGTTTTTCATCTCCTCAATTGAACTTTTCGCCAGATCCTGCAATACTTTAAGGATACGGGTTTTCATCTCTTCCGTGGCCTTGTTGGTAAAGGTTACCGCCAGGATGTTTTTATACCGGGATGGATCATCAAATAGCAGTCCGAGGTATTCCTGGGTGAGTTTAAAGGTTTTACCTGCTCCGGCTGAAGCGCTGTATATTTTAAGATTTCTCATTTATTGTATGTCTACAAGGTTTTTTAAATACGTGCACGTCCAATTAAAATTAATAAAAGCTTGCCTTCAAACTGAAAATTAAAGGTAATGATTTTATAAAAACAGAAAGAGTATTGCCCTTAGGTCTTTTAACAGGATTATAAACAATTTACTTTAGGTAAATATTATCAATGAATTAGCAGATCGTTTTGTGTAAATTTGTAGTTTTGCATCCGAAAATATTTTTTAAGATGAAGCAGAAAGTTGTAGTTGGTTTATCGGGTGGAGTAGACTCAAGTGTAGCAGCCTGGCTCTTGAAGGAGCAAGGCTATGAGGTGATCGGATTATTCATGAAAAACTGGGAGGATGCATCGGTTACACTTACTGCTAGTTGCACCTGGGAGGATGATTGGCTGTTTGCCCAAATGGTGGCACGCCAAATTGGGATTCCGGTGCATTTGGTTGATCTTTCGAAGGATTATTACGAGCGGGTGGTGGAATACCTTTTTAGTGAGTATGAAAACGGTAGAACTCCCAACCCGGATGTGCTGTGCAATCGCGAAATTAAGTTTGATTTATTTGTAAAAGAGGCTAAAGAGTTGGGGGCAGACCTGGTCGCCACCGGCCATTATTGCCGGAAAAGGGTAGTGAAGAAAAACAACCGAACGGTCTATCAACTAGTAGCAGGAGTAGATAATAATAAGGACCAGAGCTATTTTTTATGCCAGTTGAACCAGGAACAATTAAGCGAAGCGCTTTTCCCCATTGGTGAACTCACCAAGGAGCAAGTGAGGAATTTGGCAGAAAAAATTAAAATGCCCACGGCCACCAGGAAAGATTCCCAGGGCATCTGCTTTGTCGGGAAAGTAGATCTGCCTACCTTTTTACAGCAAAAGCTGGAGGCCAAAACGGGAGATATTATCATTATTGCTCCCGGGGATTATCAAGGATATGGGCAGGATGTTTTTCAGCGGAAACATGGCCAAGTTGTTGGCAAGCATAGAGGCGCTCATTTCTATACCATTGGTCAGCGAAAGGGATTAAATGTTGGTGGCACCCAGCAACCCTTATACGTACTGGGCACCGATGTAAATGAAAACATAGTGTATGTGGGCGAGGGGACCGATCATCCCGGGCTCTACAGAAAAGAATTAAACATGGATGAAGCTGATTTTCACTGGATACATGATAATTTGGTAAAACAAGCCGGAGGGAAGCTGGAGTGTTCAGCCCGGATACGCTATCGGCAGAAGCTTTTTAAAGCCACCCTTGTTAAAGAAGATGAACGCTATCGCCTGCTTTTTGATGCCCCGCAAAGAGCCGTTGCTCCGGGACAGTTTGCCGCCATCTATATGGGCGGGGAACTGGTTGGATCAGGTGTGATTTCGGCATAAGATAATTGACTATTAGTAGGTTATTTTATAACTTACAAGGAAAAAGCAATCATGAAAAAGCTGTTCATTCATTTTTTAGGTTTCGTACTTGTTCTTGGTACGATTAGTTTTCTCTCCTGCGAAGAGGAAGAAGAAAAACTTAGTTTGGAGAATACAACATGGGATGTTACTTTTGACTGGGAGAATGGTGGGAGCGGAACCGCCAGCATTACTTTTTACGACTCCGGAAGCACCAATTGGTCTGGTGCTGAATGGACACTAACAGATGACCAGGTGGAATGGTCCTGGGAGTGGGAGAGTGATGGTGGATCTATGATAACTACCACTTACACCGGAAAACTGGAAGATAATCAGCACATGTCGGGGACCTGCACCAATACCGGTGGCGATAGCGGAGATTGGTCTGCAGTTAGAAACGATGCCAATGAAAAAGCTGCTTCGCCTAGCGCCTCAAAAGCAGGAGCTATTAAGCGATGAATTTTAATAAAGCCGCAATGAATAAGAGGGAAGTTTAAGTCTCCCTCTTTTCGACTAACTATCTCTTCACTGTTTATTATTCAAGGTAAATTTTAGGAAGATAAAGCCTCCAACTGCTGCAACAAAGGAACCCAGGAGAATACCTAGTTTTGCCTGGTTGAGTAGTATAACATTGGCATACGCCAGGTTACTAATAAAAAGTGACATGGTAAATCCAATCCCACCTAACATACCTACTCCAAAAATGTGTTTCCACTTGATGTTGGTGGGTAAATCAGCCAGTCTTAATTTTACAGACAGATAGGCAAAAAGAAAGATTCCGGCAATCTTACCGAAAATTAGTGCCGTGCTGATATTAAGCGTCAAACCCTGAAAAGTTTCCAGGGATGCTCCGGATATTACCACCCCTGCATTGGCAAAGGCAAAAAGCGGCATTACAAAGTAGGTAACAAAACCATGCAGAGTGTGTTCCAGCGATTGAAGCGGACTTTGGACTTTATGAATATGAGTTTCCATATTGTCTATTGCAGCTAACTGATTGTTGTTGAGAGTGATGCTGTCTTCAGAGGGTTCATTGCAAAATCCATCGAGATCTTTTTTTAGTCTGCGTGTAAAATCGCGCAACCGAATTTTAGGGCTTGCTGGGATTGTAAATGCAATCAGAACACCTGCAATAGTGGGATGAATACCGGAAATAAGGAAAAGGTACCAAATAATCCAACCCAGTATCATATAAAAAGGAATATACCTGACATTATAATAATTGAAAAGAACAAGAATGAGAAAAAGCCCTCCCGCAACTAAAAGCATGTTCCAGTAAATTTCTGCACTATAGAATATTGCAATAACAAGTACAGCTCCAATATCATCTACAATTGCAAATGCCACTAAAAATACTTTTAAGGTCAGGGGCACCCGTTTTCCTAATAAGGATAAAATACCCAGAGAAAATGCAATATCTGTGGCCATAGGTATACCCCATCCTTCGCTGCCAACCTCGCCTTTATTAAGGATAATGAAGAGCAATGCCGGTAGCAACATTCCGCCAATGGCAGCAGCAATAGGAAATGCTGCTTGCTTAGGGCTGCTTAGTTCACCTGCAATCAATTCTCGCTTAATTTCCAAGCCAACCATACAAAAGAAGATAGCCATTAATCCATCATTAATCCAAAGAATTATTGGTTTAGAGA
>CAYVSF010000052.1:0-10658 GCA_964453775.1 uncultured Bacteroidales bacterium | reverse complement strand
TGATAGAAACCCTAGAGATGCATTCAGAGATATTGAAGAAGAATTTCAGATACAAGAGGCAATGAAGGGATTGATAGAAAAGAAATTTATCCGTTCAGCGCATGATGTATCCGATGGTGGATTGTTTATCACTTTGGTGGAGTCGGCTATTGCAAGAGGATTTGGCTTTGATATTACAACTGCAGCCGAAGTACGAAAAGATGCCTTTTTATTCGGAGAATCGCAAAGCCGAATTGTAGTGAGTGTAACAGCTTCAAATGAGGATAAGTTTATCGATTACATGTTGGAAAATAATATTCCTTTCTCAGCTCTGGGACATGTTACCAAGTCTGAGTTAAGAGTAGATGATAATTCTTATGGATTTGTCCATGATGTTAGGAAGATTTATGAATCTGCCCTGGAAGAACAATTAAGTTAACATTTTACCGTGGCAAAGCCTTATAAATCGGAAGGTAGTAAGCGAGAACAGGTGGAGGCGATGTTTGATTCCATAGCGCATCGGTATGATTTTCTTAACCACTTTCTTTCTCTTGGAATTGATAAAATTTGGAGAAGAAAGATAGTTAGACTGGCCAAAGAGTTGCCTTCTGGCGCTCAAATACTTGATGTGGCAACAGGTACCGCCGATTTGGCAATTGCTCTGTCGATGCTCCGGGATGTGCATATAATTGGGGTTGATATTTCCGCTGGAATGCTTGCTATTGGAAAAAGGAAAGTGGAGGATAAAAAGCTGGATGAAATCATTCAACTTCAGCAGGCCGATTCAGAAAAGCTTCCATTTGATGATGATAGCTTCCATCTGGCTACAGCTGCCTTTGGTGTTCGGAATTTCGAGCATTTGGAAAAGGGGTTGTCCGAGATGTACAGGGTGGTGAAAAATGGTGGAAGGGCTATAATTCTTGAATTTTCCAAACCTGCCGTATTTCCTGTAAAGCAAATGTATAATTTGTATTTTCGCTATTGGCTGCCTTTTATAGGGCGGCTGTTTTCGCGAGATAAACGAGCGTATACCTATTTGCCCGAGTCAGTGCAGGAATTTCCGGAAGATCAGGACTTCCTGAATAAAATGAAGAAAGTTGGCTTCCACTCCATGAGGCAAAAAAGATTGAGTTTTGGTATTGCTTCGCTTTATATTGGTTATAAATAATAATTTGAATTAAATTGCGTTTTTAATCCAATCACCAAATTACGAAGAATTTGAAACGATATTTTCTCATACTTCTACTGCTGTTACCTTTAAGCTTGTTAGCGCAGAGGGAAATTACCCTTCACTATCAGGAGGTGGATCATAAAGACATCCATTTTGGATTTACATTGGGTTTCAATACGATGGATTTTGCATTTCAACCGTCTATGCAGCCTTTTGGGAGAGATTCGGCAGTGCTGGTACCCGAGTTAAATAAGCTAAGTCCGGGTGTGCATGTAGGTATTGTATCCAGTTTGAGATTGACCGATTACCTTGATTTTCGATTTCTACCAGGCATTTCTTTGGGACAGAGAAATATTCTTTATTACCGCGGCCAGGTACTTGTTAAAGAAATGAAGATCGAATCTACCTTCATTGATATTCCCATACTCTTAAAATACAAAGCAGAACGTATTAATAATTACAGGCCCTATGTTGTGGGAGGTTTTAATGTTAGGAATGATATGGCCCGGAATAAAGATTTTAACGAAGATGAGGGTATTTATATCAAAATGAAGCCATTTGATATCTATTATGAACTTGGTTTTGGAATTGATTTTTATCTTAAATACTTTAAATTGTCTACAGAATTAAAATACTCCGTTGGAACAATGGATGTTATCTCTCATGATGCTTCTGATGAATTCCCTGAATATGCTGATGCAGTAGAATTTATGAAATCCCGCATGTTCATGATATCCTTCCATTTCGAATAGGTCCCGGCGATTTACCAGGTTTGTCTTCTAAATTCTGCACATACAATAGCTGTAGCTGTAGAAATATTTAAGGATTCTGATGTTATAATACCTGGTGGGTAGCTTGGAATGGTTAATCGATTTGGAATTAATCCCTCCAATTCTTCAGAAATTCCATGCGATTCACTTCCCATAACTATGACAGCCGGTTTTTGAAGGTTTTCTTTGAAGATATCCTTTCCTTTGAGGTAGGTTCCATATACCTGAATATTTTTTTCATTGGCCCATTCCAATAAAACAGTAAACGCAGTATAATGAACCTTAATGCGTGCAATAGCACCCATGGTAGCCTGTACTGTTTTTGGATTGAAAGCATCCACACTTTCAGGGCTGCATATGACATGCTCGATGCCAAACCAGTCGGCAATGCGCATAATGGTGCCCAGGTTCCCCGGATCATTAATTTTGTCGAGAGCCAGAATAAGCTCATTTTTGCTGGCAGATTTCCACGAGCTCAATGCGGGAATTTTGAAAACAGCCAATACCTGGTTGGGGGTTTGAAGCTGGCTGATGGCTTTAAGTTCTTTTTCTGATATTTCTGTGTAGTTCTTGCCGATCTCAGGATGATTTTCTTTCCATTCTGCTGTTGCGTAGATTTCTTTGCAAATTAAACTGGAATGTAAGAGTTCTTCAACTATCTTTATACCTTCAGCAATAAAACATTGATGTTGCTTCCGGTATTTTTTATTTTGTAAAGAATTTAGGAATTTAATTTTATTTTTGCTGAGCATTACAATGGTTCTTTAACTTGTGCCGAAGTTACTAAAATAATTAGATTTGAGCTTGACAGGAATTAAAGATATAAATATCAGAAAGATTCGAATTAACAGACTTTTGCTGGGAATGATTCCCTTATTGATGTTTTCGTGTAATCCCGTGAAGAGAGTGCCCGAAAATGATTACCTTCTCTATAAATCAAAAATAAAAATCAAAAATTCTGAACTAAATAAAGATGATTTAAAAGGCTACGTAAGACAAAAACCCAACAAAAGAATTTTAGGCGTTCGTTTTCATCTTGGGTTGTATAATCTTGCAAAACCAGAGAAGGAAAAAGGCTTGAGCAAGTGGCTTAAGACAATTGGCGAAGAGCCTGTATTGTATGATCCTTACATGACTAATAAAAGCGCTTCTCAATTAAAAACTTATTTGAACAACAAAGGCTATTATGATGCTAGGGTGGAGGATTCAGTTGTTTTTAAAAAGAAGAAAGCGAAGGTTTTTTATACCATAAAAGCAAATGCCCCCTACACCATAAAAAATATCCGGTATACAATTAAAGATTCATTACTTTCTCCCACTATTATGGAGGATACAATAAATTCATATCTTCAAAAGGGGGAGCGTTTTGATGTGGAATTTCTCGATAATGAAAGACAACGCATCGAGAATTTACTAAAAAACCGGGGATATTATTATTTTAATAAGGAGTATATTCACTATGAGGCGGATTCAAATACGGTAAGTCCAAAAGTAGATTTGGAGCTAATACTTGAAAAAGCGAGAATACCCAGGGGGGATTCTACTGTAATAGCAAATCATCGAAAATTTTATGTACGCAACATTTATGTCTATACAAATTACGATCCCCGACAAGCTATAGAAGGGAAAGACACATACCTTCAAAATATGGATACCACCTTTTATGATGGGATTTATTTTATTGAAGAAGAAGATGCCCGATTCAACAAAAAAGTATTTCTGCAGTCCAATTTTATTAATTCCGGAGATTTGTACAAAAAAGATGAGGTAAAGCAAACGCATGAGCATCTTACAGACCTTCGCCTGTTTAAAATTGTCAACATTCAGTTTCGGGAAGCCGATACATCTTACACAGGAAATAATTTGAAAGGATATCTTGATTGCCAGATTCAGCTTACAAAATTTATGCTTCAGAATTACCGGCTTGAAATTGTGGGAACCAACAATTCCGGAAATATTGGAGTTGGAGGAAACTTGTTGTACCAGCATAAATCCTTGTTTGGTGGTGCTGAAATTGCTGATTTTAAGTTGAATGGATCGATTGAAACCCTGGACAGGCAAAAAATTAGTCGTATTACCAACACAGTTGAGTTTGGTTCTGAGGTGAATATTCGAATTCCCAAGTTTTTATTACCCGTTTTTCGTGCCGGACGCTTCAGTAGATTGTATAATCCAAAAACGAATTTTCTGGTTGGGTACAACTATCAGGACAGACCGGACTACAACAGGACCATAGCAAATTTCGCCTTTGGTTATAACTGGGAAGGGAAAAGACAAACTTCCCATGTGGTGAATCCCATAGAATTGAATGCAGTGAAGTTGCCCTATGCCAGCGATGATTTTAGAGATTATATTGATAGTTCCTTCCTAAGAAGCAGTTATGAAAATCACCTGGTATCGGCAACCAGTTATTCGTTCGTTTTCAATAATCAGGATATCAGGAAGAATAAAGATTTCTATTTTTTTAGAATGAACATGGAGTTATCTGGAAATATTATTACCGGAGTAAATGAAATATTGGGTTCTAATACGGTTGACGGAAGCTATCAGCTTTTTGGCATTCCCTATTCTCAGTATTATAAAATGGATGTGGATTTCCGTTACTACCAAATTTTGGATCCTGCCAATAATTTAGCTTACAGGCTTTTTGCCGGGGCAGGTTTTCCATACGGAAATGCAGACGCGCTGCCTTTTGAGAAGAAATTCTTTAGCGGCGGGGCAAACAGTATTCGTGCCTGGAATGTAAGAGATTTAGGTCCGGGTTCGTATTCCGGAGGTTCAGTCACCCGTTATCCGAACCAAACCGCAGATATAAAGCTTGAGGCGAATGTGGAGTACCGATTTCAACTGTTTTGGCAGATCGAAGGGGCTTTATTCCTGGACGCAGGAAATATTTGGGCTATTAATCCTGAAGGAAGGGAAGGAGCATTGTTTAAGAGAGATGAATTCTATAAAGAGATTGCTGTAGGTACCGGTTTTGGTGCCCGACTGGATCTGTCTTTTTTTGTATTTCGACTTGATTTGGGACTAAAACTTAGGGACCCGGCATTGCCCGAGAATGATCGATGGATACCTGATAGTCGTGGATTTCAAACAAGTGACCTGACGCTGAATGTGGGTATTGGTTATCCGTTCTAAATAAGAAGATATCGGCTTTAAATTCTATTTATTTATTATATTTGTATAACAGTAAACCTTCATTTACTATCGCTCACAATATAGGATTTATATATCCTGCCTTTACCCAGATATGAGGGTTTTTAGTTTTTTTAACTATCAAAATAGACTTTGATAGAAATAGTTAATTGAATTAATGAGATTAATTATATTTTGTTTTGTAAAATTTTAAAAACGCATTGCTATGTCATACGATAAAATTGTAAAGCTTTTAGGAGATAATGCTAATTATTTGCTTGATCACAAGTCTGAAACTGTGAAAAAAGAGCAATTGCATCTACCCGGACCTGATTTTGTAGAGCGGGTTTATTACCATACAAACAGGAACTCAAGGGTTCTGAGTTCTTTGCAACGCATGTTTGACCACGGACGTCTTGGTGGAACAGGATATTTGTCGGTTCTGCCTGTAGATCAGGGAATAGAGCACACTGCCGGTGCGTCTTTTGCTCCAAATCCAGAATATTTTGATCCGGAGAATATTATTAAGTTGGCTGTTGAAGGAGGTACAAACGCCGTAGCATCTACCTTTGGAGTATTGGCTTCAGCTTCGAGAAAGTATGCGCATAGAATTCCATTCATTGTAAAAATTAACCATAATGAATTGCTTACCTATCCCAATAAATATGATCAAATTATGTTTGGTTCGGTTGATGAAGCGTGGAACCTCGGAGCAGCTGCTGTAGGAGCAACTATTTACTTTGGTTCGGAGAATTCGAATCGACAGATTATAGAAGTTGCCGAAGCTTTCGAAAGAGCACATGAACTGGGAATGGCTACTGTTCTTTGGTGTTACTTGAGGAATTCGGATTTTAAAAAGGATGGAAAGGATTACCATACTTCTGCTGATATGACAGCCCAGGCCAACCATTTGGGAGTCACTATCCAGGCAGATATTATAAAGCAAAAGATGCCTACCATTAATGGAGGATTTAATGAAATATCTTTTGGAAAAACGCACAAAAAAGTTTACGAAGAATTAAGTTCAGATCATCCTATTGATCTCACTCGTTATCAGGTTATAAATAATTATATGGGAAGAGCCGGATTGATTAACTCCGGAGGCGCTTCAAAAGGAGCATCCGACCTGGCCGATGCGGTTTACACTGCAGTAGTGAATAAGCGGGCAGGTGGAACAGGATTAATTTCAGGGAGAAAAGCTTTCCAGCGCCCAATGAAAGAGGGAGTAGAGCTGTTGAATGCAATCCAGGACGTTTACCTGGCAGATAAAATAACGATAGCTTAAACTTTTTTATTCAATTGATATCATAAAGTAGCAGTGCACTAAGCTCTGCTACTTTTTTTGTAAATCCATACAAAATATGTATAATTGCCAACGAATCCTTTAAAACCCTAAACTTAAACCTAATACTTAAACTAATGGCTGAATTCGATTTAACAAAACGAGATAGCTTTGGAAGTAAATTTGGAGTAATTGCTGCAGCAGCAGGCTCTGCTATCGGACTTGGAAATATTTGGAGATTTCCCTATGTAGTGGGTGAAAATGGAGGAGGAGCCTTCCTGTTTATCTATTTAGGTTTTATTTTGCTGATAGGAATCCCGGTCATGCTTTCGGAATTTGTTATTGGCAGGGGAGCGCAGCGAAATCCATTTGGAGCATTTAGGAAACTGGCACCCGGAAAACCCTGGTATCTGGTTGGACTCATGGGGGTTGTGGCAGCTTTTATGATATTGGCATTCTATACAGCTGTGGCAGGATGGACATTAGAATACATTTATCAATCCATTATAAACGGATTTGCCGGTAAAAATCCCGGGCAAATTGATTTGATGTTTGAAACTTTCCGGGGTGGATCTTTCCGGCCCATAATTTGGTTTGTTGTTTTTATGTTTTTTACTGGATACATAGTGGTTGCGGGCGTGAAGAATGGTATTGAGAAATATGCAAAAATATTAATGCCCGTATTACTTGTGTTGATTATTGTTATGTGTATTCGTTCTGTTACATTGCCCGGAGCAGGCGAAGGGCTGGAGTTTCTTTTTAAGCCTGATTTTTCAAAGATAACCGCAAACACAATTTTAGAGGCTCTGGGACAGGCGTTTTTTTCACTTAGCATTGGAATGGGTACCTTAATTACTTACGGTTCCTATATTAGCAAAAAAGAAGATTTAGGCGGTACCGCAGTTAGTGTTTCTCTTGCCGATACCTTTATTGCAATTCTTGCAGGTGTTGCGATTTTCCCAGCTGTTTTTGCTTTTAATATTGAACCCACTGCAGGAGAAGGCCTTGTTTATAAAACCCTCCCCAATATATTTCAGCAAATGCCGGGTGGATATTATTTTTCATTACTCTTTTTTGTTCTTTTGGGTGTAGCTGCACTTACCTCCACTATAAGTGTTTTGGAAGTAATTGTTGCCTATTTTGTGGAAGAATTAAAAATGAAGCGAAAGAGGGCTACGATTGTCGCTACTTTTTCTGTTGGAGTGCTGGGGATTTTATCTGTGCTTTCATTCAGTAGCCTGCAAGAATTCTCCATTTTTGGGAAGAATATTTTCGGCATACTTGATTTTACAAGTGCTAATATCCTTCTTCCTCTTGGAGGCCTCTTCATTGTATTATTTGTGGGTTGGTTTTATGGAGTTGGGAATTCCAGGAAAGAACTTACAAATGATGGGAAATTAAAAGCAAGATATTATCCGTTTTATATCTTCCTTGTGAAGTTTGTTGCCCCCATTGCCATAGCCATGGTTTTTCTAAATGGACTTGGCTTATTACCCTTCTGATATGGCAGATAAGGGAAAAAGAAAACGAATGTATTTGACAAGTAAGGAGAGGCTGGGGCTAATTGCACTGGCTTTCTTGCTTGCCCTTGTAATGGCTGTGAATTTTAGTGCAAGTCATTTTTTTACTCAAAAAAAGATCAACCTAATCGATAAAGAAGAATTAGAAGCTTTTAATCGATTTAAGGCTGCGCTTTCAACAAGAGAGGATAAGAGTTCCGGGCGGGAACCGGGGCGAAACATCAAAAAAGATATTGCGTATTTTGTTTTTGATCCAAACCAAATTTCCCTGAAAGAATGGTTGGATTTGGGATTAAAAAAAAACACTGCAAAGAATATTATAAATTACAGAGAAGCTGGCGGAAAATTTTTCGAAGCTAAAGATTTGCAGAAAATCTATACCCTAAGTGATCAAGAATATAAACGACTGGAACCCTGGATAAAAATAAGACTTCCCGAAAAGAATGAGAATCCAAAAGAAATGGTTGGAGAGAAGTCTGTAGAAATTTCGGAAGAGAGTGATTATTTATTTAAAATAGAACTAAACAGCGCCGGATTGGAAGAGTTGGAGAAACTACCTGGGATAGGACCTGTTTATGCTAATCGCATAATGAATTATCGCAAATTACTTGGAGGTTATTATAGGAAAAGTCAATTGCTTGAAGTATACGGAATTAATCAACAGACTTTTGAAAAAATTGAAAATGAAATCGAAGTAGATACCAGCCATCTGTCCTCTATTTCTTTTTTTAAAGCTGATTTCAGGCAGTTGTTGCAGCATCCCTATATCGATAAATATGAAGCCAGAGGCATAGAGAAGATGAGAACCCTGGGTGTTCGAATTGAGCGTTTGGAACAAGTAAAAGAAGCGGGAATATTTACAGAAGAAGAATGGGAAAAGATCAGACCTTATTTGATACTTGAATAAGTATGATTCTTTTATTAACTTTAAGCTGGATCTTAAATCTCAAATCGGGCCAAAAAAGAAAAGAACAGACATGTTTATTAAACTTTTGTGTATTTTTTTCGTTTATAATTTTGAATAATGTGATTTAAATTAATAATTTTGCGGCTCACAAAAATAATCTAAAAGACTATGATAGTAGTACCAATAAAAGAAGGTGAAAATATCGAAAGAGCTTTAAAGAAGTTCAAGAGAAAGTTTGAAAAGACGGGAGTTGTAAAGGAATTGCGAGAAAGACAAGCCTATGCTAAACCCTCAATAAAGCGTCGCGAAGAGAAGAAAAAAGCGATTTACATTCAACAGATGCAGCGCGAAGAGGAATAGACCATATAGGGTGATATCAGGCCAGGCCTAGCAAGCGGCTTTTAATAAATTTTCTTTTAATCCGCCCCCTATATGTCAGAAGACCAGTTTATAAAATATCTTAAATACGAAAAGCGCTTTTCTGCGCTTACAGTGCAAGCTTATGAGAATGATCTCAGACAGTTTGTATTGTATTTAAAGAATACTGGTTTTAATAAAGGAGCAGGGGATGCAGGTGATAAAGCAATTAGATCCTGGATAGTTGATATGTTGGAGGAAGGGTATTCAACACGTTCCATAAATCGCAAGATTTCAACCCTGAAAAGTTTTTACCGATTTCTGCAAAGGAAAGGAAGCATTCAAAAAAACCCTATGGATAAGATTGTTTCTCCAAAGGTTTCCAAAAAGCTTCCTTATTTTGTTGATCAAAAGGATATGGACAAATTACTGAGTGCCCCAGAATTTGGAAACGATTTTGAAGGTTTAAGGAATCGCGCAATTATAGAGACATTTTATCAAACAGGTATTCGTTTGAGCGAGTTGACGGGACTGGAGAGTAGACGTGTGAATCTTAATTCAGGTTCAATATTGGTTTTGGGAAAAAGAAATAAGGAAAGAATGATTCCAATTAGCAATTCGCTTAAGGGAATTCTTAAAGAATATGCTGAAAAAAAGAGAACTGTTTTGGAAGGAGAGGATGAACAATATTTCTTTTTAACCAGTAAAGGGAAAAAGCTTTATCCCAAATTGGTTTACAGGGTGATAAATAACTACCTTCAGATGGTGACAACAATTGAGAAAAAAAGCCCTCATGTCTTACGACATAGTTTTGCTACACACATGCTTAACAACGGAGCCGATTTAAATGCCATTAAAGAACTGCTGGGCCATGCAAATCTTGCAGCTACGCAGGTATACACACATAATACATTTGAGAAATTAAAATCAATTTATAATCAGGCTCATCCACGAGCATAATATATGGAGGAAAAATTATGGAGATAAAAATTCATTCCATTCATTTCGATGCAGATCAGAAACTCATAGAATTTATAGAGAAAAAGGTAGGTAAACTTGTACAATTTTATGACAATATTTTAGGGGCTGAAATTTTTCTTCGATTGGACAAGGATCAATCGCTTGAAAATAAACTGGTTGAGATTAAGTTGGCCATACCCAAAAATGATTTATTTGCCAAGAAGCAGAGCCGCACTTTTGAAGAGTCTACGGACAATGCTGTAGAAGCACTTCGTCGTCAGTTAAAAAAGACGAAAGAAAAACAACGTGGAGTTTAAGTTTTTTTTGATAATCAGCGAAAAAACCATAGATAATTTTTTGTGTTCTAAATAAAATATTCATACATTTGCGAACCGATTTTGGAAAATATTTCTAAAATCGGTCGTTCTTTTATATTGCCGATGTAGCTCAGTTGGTCAGAGCAGCTGATTTGTAATCAGCAGGTCGGGGGTTCGAATCCGTCCATCGGCTCGTATTGTATTACCGGGGAGATACCGAAGCGGTCAAACGGGGCAGACTGTAAATCTGTTGGCATACG
>CAYVSF010000051.1:0-10853 GCA_964453775.1 uncultured Bacteroidales bacterium | reverse complement strand
TAGAGCATCAGCCTTCCAAGCTGAGGGTCGCGGATTCGAGTTCCGTCTCCCGCTCATTTTCTTAGAAAGTAACAATCCCAATTAAAAACATTTTCTTATTTCCCTTTTCAGGTCCTGCTTGTCTTGCCTCAGGCAAGATCTTACGTTCATTTTGCACTGTATCTTGTTTTCATCAAGTCTTCGTTTCAGAAATTCCTTTACAAAAAAGAGAAGACAGCTCTAAAAAAGTATAAATCTGCTTCAATAAGAACAAATTGAATTGTACAGACTTATAAGCCATTTAAATCTGCCCAAATAATTCCCTAAATTTGTAAGTAAATGAATAAAATATGAAAAAGACTAGAGAAAAGCTTCATCAAATCATATTCGGAACAGATACACGCGATGGAAGACTATTTGACATTCTTCTTCTATGGCTCATTTTGTTAAGTATTGCCGTGGTTATTTTGGAAAGTTTGAAGCCAATGAGAGAGCAATACCAGGAGATATTTTATTATTCAGAATGGTTCTTTACCCTTCTATTTACAATCGAATATTTTATCCGAATTTGGATTTCGCGTAAAGCCTTTCATTATATTTTCAGCCCTCTCGGGATCATAGATCTCCTGGCCATCTTACCCACTTACTTAAGCATCTTCATTACAGGAACACATTTTTTAATTGCCATTAAAGGGATTCGTTTATTGCGTGTATTCCGAATTCTAAAACTTAACAGAATAATGGGACATGGTGAATTAATTCTACTTGCCCTAAAGAGAAGTTCCGGCAGAATAGGCATTTTTCTTTTTGCGATTCTAAATATTGTTATCATCATCGGAGCTATAATGTATGTTGTGGAAGGAGAAGCCAATGGATTTGACAGCATACCCAAAAGTATCTATTGGGCTATTGTAACCATTACCACGGTGGGCTATGGAGATATTTCACCACAAACACCCCTGGGACAATTTATTTCCTCAATCATTATGATCGTTGGATATGCTATTATTGCTGTTCCAACAGGAATTCTTTCCGCTGAGATGGTGAAGCAAAACTATGAAATGGAATTCCCGGAGTGTCCGGAGTGCGGACATAAGTACAAAATAGGAGAAGACCATTTCTGTTCCAACTGCGGGCAAAAATTGACATAAAAAAAGGCAACACTCCATAGAATGCTGCCTTTTCGTTTCATTTTCATTTATTTTTTCTTTTTGGGATCATAGCCTTTTTTCTTTGCCGCTTCCTCGATCCTGGCCTGCCATTTCGATTTCTTGGCCGGCTTTTTCTTATTTTCCTTAATTTTCTTATGAATCTCCTCATCGTCTACAAAACGTCGTATAAACAAGGTCTGACCAAGTGTAATCACATTAGAAAGGAAATAGTAATAACTTAGCCCGGCACTGTATTTATTGAAGAAAATCAATAGCATAACAGGCATCATATACATCATCATAAACTTCATACCCGGCATTTGCTGATTCGCATCACCCATCTGCGAACTATTCAACCTTGAAGAAAACACAAGAGCAACCGCCATCAGCAAGGTGAATAAACTTACATGATCCCCATACCATGGAATTTCAAAAGGTAAATCCAGGATAGAATCATAGGAAGAAAGGTCATCTGCCCAGAGGAATGATTTTTGCCTCAACTCGAACGAGGCCGGGAAGAATCTAAACATGGCAATGAGAATTGGAAACTGAATCAGAATAGGCAAACATCCACCCATTGGATTTACACCTGCCTTTTTATAAAGACTCATGGTTGCCTGCTGTTTCTTCATTGAATCCTCTTTCTTCGGGTATTTCTTATTGATCTCCTCTATTTCAGGCTTCAATACCCTCATCTTTGCAGTTGAAAGATAAGATTTAAAGGTAAGTGGAAACAGTACCAGCTTAATGAGTATGGTTAAAATCAGAATAATCAAGCCATAGCTCTTAATAAAATTATCCAGGAAGTTAAAAACAGGAATGACAGCGTATCTGCTCACCCATCCAAAAATTCCCCAACCCAAGGGTACCAGTTCTTCATAGGAATGACCATACTCTTTTAGGGTATTAAAATGGCTGGGGCCGAAGTAAAAGTGCATAGGAATACTGATATCGCTATCTCCTTCTAAAGGAACTCCCAATTCCGCATCAAAAAACTTCAGGTACTTATCCGTTTGTTCTGCGATACTTTTATATTGCACCATCCCATTGATAAAAGGATCTTCGGTCCTTAAAATGATAGAGAAGAATTGCTCCTGGAATGCAAGCCATTCCATTCGTGTTGTTATTTCTTCCTCCGCATCATCTTTTCCCCTGGCATTCACGTACTTAACATCATCCTGAAAATACTTATAGCCAAATGTAGTATAATTATTTTCGTTTTCTACACCCTTCTCGTGTTGCGGTGAATAGAACTCCCAGTTCAAATCAATCACACTAAGGTTCCCGGCTATCATATTTTCGGTTCCTACAAAATTCACATCGAAACCAACTTCATAAGTTCCGGGGGTTAATGTATAAACATATTCAATGTAGCTTTCCTGACCGGCATTCAATCGCATGGTAAGACTTTTCTCCTCATTATCTGCAAATATCTGATAATCATTGCCCTGCGGTTTAAAATACAAATCATTGGTAGAAATAGGCCGGTTATTTGACGAAAAGAAAGTAAATCCAAAAACTGTTGAGTCCCCGTCAAAAAGAATTAACGGATCCTGTTCGTATGTTTTAAACTCCTTAAGTTCAACCGAATAAGGCCTTCCTCCTTTGGTTGAAACTTTAAGTTTAATCATATCGCTTTCGATGGTGACAAACTCATTTTCTCCTGTAGCAGCTGTAGCAAAAGTACCATATTGTTTTTCAAGCATATCCATGGCTTGCTCTTCCTGCTCTCCCTGCTCCTCAAGGTTTACTTCTTCTGTTATTTCATTGGATTCAGCTAAATCTAAAGCTTCCTGCTGTTGTTTTCTTAATTCAGCTTCTTCCTTTATTCTTTCCAAAGAATCTCTTCGTATGTTTGCTTTGTCAATCTCTTCCTGACTTGGTTTATTGTAAAGGCTATATCCTATAATGATGACACCAATTAACAAAAAACCAATAATAGTATTTCTGTCCATTCTTTTATTTTCTGTTTAATCGTTTTTAATTCTTATTTCTTTACTGAGGCAATTTCCCTTACAAAATCAACAAATAATGGGTGTGGATTTACCACAGTACTCTTATACTCCGGATGAAATTGAACACCTATAAACCAACGATGCGAGGGCAATTCTACAATTTCAACCAGTCCGGTATCAGGGTTAAAACCAACCGGCCTCATACCTGCACTTTCAAAGTCTGCAAGGTAATCATTATTAAATTCATATCTATGGCGATGCCTTTCCTGAACTAATTTCTCTTTATAGATATTTTTTGTTTTAGAATTATTTCTCAATTCACAAGGGTAAGCTCCCAATCTCATAGTACCGCCCTTCTCTGTCACACCTTTCTGTTCTTCCATCAGATCAATTACCGGATATGAAGTGGTTCGGCTCATCTCGCTGGAGTCAGCATCTGTATAACCAAGCACATTTCTGGCAAATTCTATAACAGCACACTGCATTCCAAGGCAAATACCCAGGAAAGGAAGGTTCTTCTCCCTGGCATAACGCACTGCATGAATTTTACCTTCTATACCACGCTGCCCGAATCCGGGTGCAACAATAATGCCATCTACCCCATCCAGTATTTTTGATACATTTTCTTCCTTAATCTTTTCGGAATGGATACATTTAACATCCACATCGCACTGATTTACACCTCCGGCATGGACCAGGGATTCAGTAATCGATTTGTAGCTATCCGGCAATTCAATATATTTTCCTACGAGTCCAATGGTAACTTTTCGTGTTGGGTTCTTAAGCTTGTTAACAAAATCTTTCCAGTTATCAAGCTTGGGTTCCTGGCGAATAGGAAGATTTAATTTTTTTAATGCACTTAAATCCAGCTTTTCTTCCTGCATTAAAAGTGGCACCTCGTATATTGTAGAAACATCAATCGACTGAATCACGGAATCAATATCCACATTGCAGAACAAAGACACCTTTTTTCTGATATCATTGGTAAGCGGATGCTCTGTCCTCAATACCAGCACATCAGGTTGAATACCATTTTCCAACATCACTTTCACCGAATGTTGGGTTGGCTTGGTCTTCAATTCTCCCGAAGCAGAAAGATAGGGCACCAGTGTAAGATGAACAAATAAACTATTGGTAGGTCCCAACTCCCACTTCAACTGTCTCACCGCTTCCACATAAGGCAGTGATTCAATATCGCCCACGGTACCACCAATTTCTGTGATAACAACATCATATTCATTTTTCTTTCCAAGGAGCTTGATATTACGTTTAATTTCATCGGTAATATGGGGAATTACCTGAACTGTTTTTCCAAGGTAATCTCCCTTTCGTTCCTTATTTATTACCGTTTGATAAATCCTTCCGGTTGTAACATTATTTGCCTGTGTGGTATGCAAATTTATAAAGCGTTCGTAATGTCCCAAATCCAAATCTGTTTCTGCACCATCTTCGGTAACATAGCATTCCCCATGTTCATAAGGATTTAATGTTCCCGGATCAACATTTATATATGGATCCAACTTTTGAATGGTAACGGCGTATCCCCTTGCCTGCAGAAGTTTAGCCAGTGAGGCAGAGATAATTCCTTTACCCAATGAGGAGGTTACTCCGCCTGTGACGAAAATATACTTTGTTGCTGCCAAAACTATTTGATTTTATATGGTTTACTGGTTAATTTCTATTCGTCCTCAGTCTTATCAATCATTCTGATTTTTTCTTCCAGGACTTCAATTTCATTTTTTGCTTCGTTAATTTTCTTTTCGAAATCCTGGATCATAGCGTTTGCCGTTTTCGACTCAGGACTAATAAAGCCCAGATTGTTCTCCCAAAGTTTGATATTATTCTCCAGCTTTTTGATTTTACCGATAAATTTATCCCTTTCATGCCTCATTTTTGAATTCGCCTTGGGTTTATGCTGGATATTCTCAAGTTTTGTTCTGTATTTCAATAATTTCTTTTCAGAATCTGCTACTTTCAGTTTATCAAACTGCTCATTAATTGCATCCCTAAACTGATTCTGAATCTTATCTTTCATTTCATAAGGAACGAAACCAATACTCGCCCACTCTTCCTGAAAATTTTTCAATGCCTCAAAATTCTCGGAAGTATCCTCTACAAACTCATAACTCTTTACCCGATCAATCAGATCCTGCTTCAATTTAAGGTTCTTTTCATATTCCTCATCAATATGACTGTAATGCTCCGATTTACGATTAAAAAAGTGGTCGCAGGCAGCGCGGAATCGCTTCCAGATCTTATCTGACTGCTTACGTGGCACGGGGCCAATCTCTTTCCATTCCTTCTGAAGGTTTATGAGATCTCTGGTTGTTTTCTTCCAGTCCTCACTATCCATAATCTCTTCAGCCTTCTCACATATTTCTGTTTTGAGTTTTAAATTATTTTCCTGGAATTCTTTATTTTGCACATAAAAATCGCGCTTTTTATTGAAAAACTTGTCACAAGCATTCCGAAAGCGCGCATAAATGGCGTTATTATCTTTCTTTGGAGCAAAACCTATCGTTCGCCATACTTTCTGAAGATCGATGATCGCTTTTGTTTTTTCATTCCATTCTTTATGCGTAGCAATGTCTAATTCGGAAAGTTCTTCGGCCTGTTCACATAGCTTTGTTTTACGTTCCAGATTTTCCTTCTGTTGTTCCTTCAGATTTTTGAAATAATCCTGGTGCCGCTTATTAATCTGCCTTGTGGCCTCTTTAAAACGTTGCCACAGAGGTTCTTTTTGGTCATTGGGTACAGGCCCTATTTCCCTCCAGCTGGCATGAAATTTCTGCAAAGTTTTAAATGCCTTTACAACTGAAGGCTCATCCAGAAGTGCTTCAGCTTTTTCACAAAGTTGTGTCTTCTTCTCAAGATTTTTCTTTAGGTCAAGATCCCGAAGCTCTTTATTGATTTTTATGTAATCGTAAAACTTCTCTACATGATGGTGATAGGTATTCCATAAATCTTTTAGTTTTGGCTGTGGCACCTGCCCAATTTCTCTCCAGCGATCTTGCAAAGTACGGAATTCTCTAAAGGTATCACCAATCGATTCATCTTTAAGCACGAGTTTTTTAAGCTCCTCAATAACTTCATACTTTGCTTCTAAATTTTTATCTTTGTCTTTCTCCAGTTCCCGGTTAAAAGCTGCCTTTAATCTCCGGTAGCGTTTAATGAGGTTTTTAAATTCATTTTCCACTCCGTCCTCGGGAAGCTCAAAGTTATCCAAATCGCCACCTTCATTAATGAACTCCTTGCGCTTCTTTTCGTTTACAGCTTTTTGCTTTTTGTAGAAGTGCGCCTTAATAGCCTCTACTTCATCCCGTATTTTATTGACAGGCTGTGTATCCAACAACCTGGTAAGCTCAGCAATAAGATTCTCCCTCTCGAGTTTACTGTAATCTATCTTCTCAATTTCAACGGCTTCCTGCTTTTCTTCCTGCGATTCTGCATCTTTGTCCTGTGCATCCTCTTCTTTTGCATCTGGATTCGGTTTAACAGAATCCGATGCCTTCACATTCTTTTTATCATCATCCTTTTTTGTTTCTGTTTCTGATTTTTTTTCAGGAACAGAAGCTTCCTCCTCTGTTTTCGGAGACGATTCCTTTGTGCCGGAAGGTTCTTCTTTTATGATTTCCTTCTCCTTATCAGGTTCTTCCTTCTTGTCTTTTTCAGCATTTTTATTTTCTACATCACCTGATTGGTTCGTCTGTATTTCCTGGCTATCTTCACCAGCAGCAGAGTTCTCGAGATCTTTAGTATCCATTGCTTCAAGATTTATCTGGTAAACTGTCTTTTATTAGACAGGCTTAGATTATCAAGTTACGAAAATAATTATTTAGCCACTAATACTCAAAGTTTTTTTTATTTAATTCATAATAAATATATTAAAATAGGTATAAAAAAACTGCCAGCGATCAGACTGGCAGTTTTTTAAGGTTCATCTGAAATTCAATTATAATCTAAAGCCAATAGTAAGTAAATACCTGTTGTAAACACTGCTGTTATTAAGCGGTGTATCATTATCCAGGTACAGGTAAAGACTTTCATCATATTCGCTATAAGTTGCAGCAAAATCAATAAAGAACGATTCTAATCGTAAACCTAAGCCTCCTGAATAAATTGTTCTGCTGGAGCTGCTGTTAATATGATCCGACTTCCATGGACTGCCATAATAAGCATAGCCTCCACGTAAATAAAAGATATTATACTTATACTCAGCACCAATTCTTAAATTATTCACAGGCTTATAAATGTTTTTAATATCTTCATTTTCATAATTATAGGTATAATCATCGCTACCCTGTTCAAATCTCATGTTGGAATAGTTCAATCTTTCGTAATCCACACTAATGGTTGCTATTTTAGGAATTTGGAAAGCCACACTTCCCACCAACTTCAATGGGGTTTTTAGCTTATAGTCATAGATAAAATCAGAGCTTTCAATAGAATAAAAATCATAAGCATCATCCGTGGAAAAGCGTGTATAATAGTTATCTTCTAAATCATAAAATGTGGGTAAATGAATGGCAGCTCCTAATCTAAAAAAAGGAACCGGCTTATAGATAGCACCAAGCTTTAACTGAACTCCTGCACCTCTTGTTCTTAAGTTCTCTTCAAATTTCAGACTGTACAGTTCATAGTCGAAATAATCAAAAATCGTATCACTTTCATTTTGTTCAGTCAGGGATTGTTGCTCTTTATAATCAAAAGCTATAATTCCTATCGTAGCACCAAGATACAATTTATCAGCAAAATTTCCGGCAAGGGAAAATGCGAACTCATCAACAGCACCATTTGTTTGTATAATCTTGGACTGATCAATAGCAAATGCTTCAGGAGCCCTATTTCGGATATCAGTTAACTGACTCCAATATTCGTCAGCAACTTCATCGTATCTTAATGCATAAGTTTCATAGGCCAATCCTTCATAAGCTTCATCATAAATACCTGCATTTGCATTATTCACAAAATAGTCCATGATGGTATTATCTCTATTGATGGCTTCCCCATAGATATTCTGATTAAAATCGGCCAATCTGTTGTAAGTCACACCAAGATTTACCGACTTCCAACGGGAACTTGCATTTTCCGGTTCGTAGCTAATGGCAAAGCCCAGGCTGTTAAAGTTGATATCATAGGCTTCATCGCTCATTGTATTTCCGAAATATTCAGAGCTTGTTTCATTTGTTCTAAAACCCGGGGTAAAAGAAAACTCAGAACCTCTATAAACCCCCAATCCTGCAGGATTTACAGTAACAGCGGACATATCAGCGCCCAGTGCTCCAAATGCTCCTCCCATTCCGACAAAACGGGCAGTACCCCCGTAAAAATGACGAGAGTACTTTAAGGCTGTATAGGCATCCTGCGCATGAACGGTCAATGCAGTTAATAGTACTAAAATGCTACTTAATATTATTTTTTTCATAATTGTAAAAATCCCTTAGTAAACATTTAATATTATCGTCTTTTTCCTCCTGAAGATCTCGATCCTGAAGAACTAGAGGAACTAGAAGAACCAGAAGAACGTGATGATGAACTAGAACTCCTGCTAATAGATGAACGGTTTGAACTGCTGCTCGATCTTTTTACAGAACTGCTACTTGAACGACTTCTTGAATAGCTGCTTTTAGCAGGAGAATAAGTTGATCGGGCATTCGAACTTCTTCTAACTGAAGTAGGCGTTGTCCTTGAGCTGTTACTTGAACTTCTTTTTACAGAAGTACTTTTTGGTCGGCTATACCGACTTATAGTGCTTCTATTTTGTGTTCTGCTTTGCTGTACAAAAGAACTACGGGCAGCATTAGAACTTGTACGGTTCGCCCTCTCATTTATGTTGTTTCTTTCAGCAGTTCCTGCTACACGCTGCATGTTTCGCGTCCATTCACTGGAATTTGCCCTGTTTCTTACTTCAGTACTGCTACGCTCTAGATCTCTTGATCTTGCATTGGATGTCTCTGCGACCCTTGCAGATTTAACTGGATCAAGATGGCGGGTATCACGTCGGTGATCAACAACTGTCCTTCCTGCAGAATTTTCATCTAAACTTCTTGTCCTACCTACCGTTCCAGCTCCAAGCACCTCTCTTCTATCGGCAGAGGCTATGTTTCTGCGCCTTGCCACATCATAGGTTCTGTTCGATCCATACCGGTCATATCCATAATAATTGTAATATGGATATCCCCAATAACCATTATAACCTGTATAATAGCTGTTATAATATTGATGGTAATAACTTCCATAATAGCCACCGTAATAACCATAATCCATAAACCATGGAGAATAATAATTTATAGAGTAACCATAATAAGGTCGAATGTAAACTCCGGAATAATATCCAAAGCTGGGCGTCATCCACTTCGGCTCTACCCATACGCTGCTTCCTGAAATAATGACATTGTAGAAAGCAGGATCGTATGCTGAAGCGTACCAATAGGCATCTGAAAAATATACCGAGGGTGAAATATAGCCATAGTAGGGATCATGGAAAGCTTCTACTCTTTTCTCTCTTGCCTCAATTGGATCATCAACCAAAACATCTTCATAGGGATTTACAGACTCATTTTTGTAGATTGTAGTATCCCCATCAATCGAATCATTCGCTAAAACTTCTGAGATTTCCTCTTCCATACTGATGGCAGAAAATGAACTATTGTCACTACTGTTTTGTGTATCCCCAATATAAGAGTAACTGCCCGAAGTGTTTTCTGCAAAATACTCATCTTCTGGAGAATAGTAAAGGTCATCGTAAGATGCACTTTGCTGCATAGATGAACAGGATGCAAAAAGCAAAACGGCAATGCTTAATATAATTAATCTAAATTTCATAATGAACCTCCTGTTATTTATAATGATTTAATCTTAAATTTGCAATTCAATTTTAGTAATCAAATCCACTATAAACTATACAAATATTGTACCAAAATGGCCAAAAAACTTACAAAAAAATCAGAAAATTATGCGCAATGGTATAACGATTTAGTCATCAATGCAGATCTTGCCGAAAACTCGGCAGTTAGAGGGTGTATGGTTATAAAACCCTATGGTTTTGCTATTTGGGAAAGAATTAAAGAGGAATTGGATAAAAAATTCAAGGCCACAGGTCATTCCAATGCATATTTCCCACTTTTTATTCCCAAATCGTTCTTTGCAAAAGAAGCAGATCATGTCGAGGGTTTTGCGAAAGAATGTGCTGTAGTTACCCATTATCGTCTCAAGAACAATGAAGATGGGAAAGGAATTGAAGTGGATGAAAACGCAAAATTAGAAGAAGAATTGATCATCCGTCCAACATCTGAAACAATTATTTGGAATACCTACCGAAACTGGATTCAATCTTATCGTGATCTCCCCATCCTTATTAATCAGTGGGCCAATGTGGTTCGTTGGGAGATGAGAACAAGACTTTTTCTCCGTACGGCAGAATTCTTATGGCAGGAAGGACATACAGCACATGCAACGAAAGAGGAAGCGATTGAAGAAACCTTGAAAATCATCCATCTTTATGCCAATTTCGCAGAAAATTTTATGGGAATACCTGTTAGAATTGGCACAAAATCGCCCAATGAACGATTTGCCGGTGCGATTGACACCTATGCGATTGAAGCCCTTATGCAGGATGGCAAAGCTTTACAGGCAGGAACATCACACTTCCTGGGTCAGAATTTCGCAAAAGCTTTCGATGTTAAATTTGCAGATAAAAACGGAAAACTGGAACATGTTTGGGCTACCTCCTGGGGAGTATCTACCCGTTTGATGGGGGCCCTCATCA
>CAYVSF010000050.1:0-11013 GCA_964453775.1 uncultured Bacteroidales bacterium | reverse complement strand
CGTGCTTTTCCATGAAAAGCCATTCGATGGCATCAACGGCTCAGGGAAACACAATAATTGGTCGCTACAAAATAACCAGGGAAGGAACTTACTGGCCCCGGGCAAGACGCCCAAGAACAACCTGCAGTTTTTAACCTTCCTGATAAATATCATCAAGGCTGTGCAGGACAATGCTTCCCTTCTGCGTTCAAGTATTGCTATTCCGGGGAATGAGCACCGTTTGGGAGGAAATGAGGCACCACCTGCCATCATGAGTGTCTTTATTGGCTCGCAGTTAACGAAAGTTTTGGACGATTTGGAACGCCGTGTGAGCAACAAGAAAATGACGCCGGATGAAAAAACCGAATTGAAACTGGATATTGGAAAAATTCCGGAAATTCTTCTGGATAATACGGATCGCAACCGGACATCTCCATTTGCATTTACCGGAAATCGTTTTGAGTTCAGGGCTGTGGGTTCTACAGCCAATGTTGCCGCCCCAATGATTGCTCTGAATGCAGCAGTAGCAGACCGGTTGAAAAGCTTTAAGAAGGATGTGGATGCCATTATCGAGAAAAAAGGCCTGAAAAAAGATGAGGCCATCTTCCAGGTTTTGAAGAAAATTATTGCCGATTCCAGAAAAATCCGATTTGAAGGGAACGGCTACAGTGATGATTGGATTGAAGAAGCAGCGGAAAGAGGTTTGTCCAATATCAACAATGTTCCGGAAGCGCTTAAAGCCTTCGTGAGCAAAGAGAGCATCCGTTTGTTTGATGAGGTGAAAGTCCTTAGCGAACGGGAATTGGAAGCACGGTATGAAATCCGACTGGAAATTTATACCAAGAAGATTCAGATTGAAGCCCGTGTGCTGGGTGATTTGGCCATTAACCATGTCTTGCCCACCGCACTCAAATATCAGAATGTATTAATAGAAAATGTAAGGGGCTTGCAAAAATTATTTCCCGAAGAAGTTTATAATGAAATGGCAAAACCCCATTTGAATACCATACGAAAGATGTCCGAACATATGGCTGCCATCCGGGAAGATGTAAAAAGTATGGTGGATGCCAGGAAAGAAGGGAACAGCATATCCGACATTAGAAAAAAGGCAAAAGCGTATTCAACCGAGGTCGTGCCATTTTTAGAGACAATTCGCTACCATGTGGATAAACTTGAGTTGATAGTGGATGATGAGCTTTGGCCTTTCCCAAAATACAGAGAAATGCTGTTTACACGTTAACAATATACGATTAGAATTGCTTTTGCGTTTTAATATTGCATAAAAAAATCTTACTTTTACACTTTACAAGCTAAGGTAACCCAGAATACTATGAACGCAACGAAAAAAGGATTTGTGCTTAGTGTGTTGATTTTGATGTCAACTTTGGCATACAGCCAGCTGAGTGTTTATGAACGTGCCAATGAAGTATATGAAAGCGGTCAGTACTTCAAGGCTGTGGATATGCTTCGCAACGCTTACCAGAAAGTGGTAGACAATGAAGTGAAGGATGAAATTATTTTTAAGGTGGCCGAGTGTTATCGGCATACCAGTCAGCCTTTAAAAGCTGAATTGTGGTATGGAAGGCTCACTGATGGGGATTTTCCGAATCCCATGGTTTTTCTTTATTATGCTGACGCCTTAAAAATGAACCAAAAGTTTGAAGAAGCTATTGAGCAATATAAGGAATACCAGAAATTGGTGCCTGATGATGAGCGTGCAGAGAATGGGATTAAATCATCGGAAATGGCCAAAAAATGGCTGGAAAATCCCAATGGTTATAATGTTGTGGAGATGAAGTTTTTTAATTCTACGAAAAGCGACTATAGCACGGCTTACGCCAAGGCAGAGTATGACGAAATTTATTTTACATCCAACCGGGAAGAAGCCACAGGGGATGACATCCATGGTGGAACGGGTGCAAGCTTTTCTGATATTTTTTCATCAAAACGCGACCGGAAGGGACATTGGAGTACGCCAAAACCTCTGGGTGAAAATGTAAATACCGAGTTTGAAGAAGGCGCGTCCTGTCTTAGTACCGATTACACAAAACTATATTTCACCCGTTGTGAAGTGCAGAAAAGAGAGAAGTTAGGCTGTAAGATTTTTGTGTCGCAACGTGAAGGGGAAGCCTGGAGCAAGGCAGAAGCCCTTACATTGGTACCGGATAGTCTTGTGGCTGCGCATCCTGCAATAGCCGATAATGGGGCCACCCTTTATTTTGTTTCTGATATGGAAGGTGGTTTTGGAGGTATGGATATTTGGAAAGTGATGAAAGAGGGTGAAGAGTGGGGAACACCTGTAAATATGGGTGGAGAGATTAATACCAAAGGTGATGAAATGTTCCCTTTTATGCATCCGGATGGTACGTTCTATTTTTCATCCAATGCTCACCTGGGAATGGGAGGACTTGATGTTTTTAAGGCTGTTTACCAGGATGATGGCAGCTGGGAAATTGAAAATATGCGCTATCCTATCAATTCTTCCTATGATGACTTTGGTATTATTTTCGAGGGAGAGAAAGAAAGAGGATTCTTTAGTTCAAATCGCGAGCGCGATGACGATATCTACAGTTTTGTGCTTCCTCCATTAAAGTTTAGTGTGGAAGGTGTGGTGAAAAATGAGAAAACAGATGAACCACTTGAAGAAGCTACCGTAAAACTTGTAGGGAGCGATGGTATGACCCTTTCATCTACCACCGGAGAGGACGGAAACTTTAAGTTTATGCTGCGACCCAATACCGATTATGTTTTTGTGGCCAGTAAGAAAGGCTTTCTTACCGGAAAAGGCAAAGAAACTACAAAAGGACTGGATGAAAGCAAGACCTTCTTCCAGGAAATCAGGTTGAACAGTATTAAAGAACCTATTGAACTGCCCAATATTTTTTACGACTTTGCAAAATGGGATCTGCGTCCCGAGTCGATGGTGGCATTGGATAAATTAGTTGAAACATTGAATGATAACCCGAAAGTAGTAATTGAGCTGCGCTCGCATACCGACTCACGCGGTTCGCATGCATCGAATGTGGAACTCTCGACCAAGCGTGCACAATCCGTGGTGAACTACCTCATCGAGAAAGGTATTGAGCCGGCAAGACTGCGTGCAAAAGGATATGCAGCTACAGAACCCAAAACAGTGGATGCGAAATTGGCTGCGAAGCATGCATTCCTCAATGAAGGAGATGTGCTTACACCTGAGTTTATTGAAAATTTGCCAACAGAAGAGCAGCAGGAAACAGCGCATCAGATAAATCGTAGAACAGAATTCCAGGTAATTGCAACGGACTACGAGCCGGGAGCCAATTAACCGGATGTAAAGATATTTCGAAGTTGTCGCTTAGTGTGTAGCTTTTAGGTTGCAGGCTAAACGACAACTTTTTTTATAGGTATTAAATTGCTACTTTTGCACAGCGAAAAAAATGAGCTATGAGCAGTGATTCCCGATATATGAAGCGGGGCGTATCGGCCTCGAAAGAAGATGTGCATAATGCCATCAAGCATATTGATAAAGGCTTGTTTCCAAAAGCTTTTTGTAAAATTATTCCTGATATTTTGGGCGGCGATCCAGAGTATTGCAACATCATGCATGCCGACGGGGCCGGAACAAAATCATCACTGGCTTACATGTATTGGAAAGATACCGGGGACCTCTCGGTTTGGAAGGGAATTGCCCAGGATGCCTTAATTATGAATGTGGATGATCTGCTTTGCGTGGGTGCTACGAATGATATCCTTCTTTCTTCCACTATCGGGAGAAATAAAAATTTGATTCCCGGGGAAGTCATAGCAGCAATTATTAATGGAACGGAAGAGTTGCTGGAAGATTTGCGGAAGTGGGGCGTGGATATCTATTCAACAGGTGGTGAAACAGCTGATGTTGGTGATTTGGTACGCACCATCATCGTGGATAGCACCGTGACCACCCGCATGAAACGTAGTGAGGTGATCGATAATGCCAATATCCGGGAAGGCGATGTGATCGTGGGACTTTCTTCTTTTGGTAAAGCCGATTATGAGCAGGAATATAATGGGGGCATGGGCAGCAATGGCTTAACTTCTGCCCGCCATGATGTATTTGCACATTATTTGGCAGAAAAATATCCGGAAAGTTTTGACAATGCTATTGCTGATGATCTGGTTTATAGCGGGAGTTATCAATTGACACGGAAAATTGAGAACCTGGGTTTAGATGCCGGGAAACTGGTGCTTTCGCCCACCCGGACGTATGCCCCGGTTATCAGCAAGGTGCTTCGGGAACTACGTTCCGAAATACACGGGATGATTCATTGCAGTGGTGGAGCGCAGACGAAAATACTGAATTTTGTTGATCAAATGCATGTGGTGAAAGACAATATGTTTGAAGTGCCTCCTCTTTTCGAGATTATTCAAAAAGAATCCGAAACACCCTGGCAGGAAATGTATAAGGTGTTTAATATGGGGCATCGTATGGAAATCTATACGAATGAGGAAGTAGCCGCTAAAGTGATTGAAATTGCTGAAAGCTTTGGCGTGGAAGCCAAAATTGTGGGCCGATGCGAAGCAAGCAAGGAGAAAAAACTCACCATTCGCTCGGAATTTGGAGAATTTAACTATTCATAGTCAGAAAAGAATATAATAAATAAGATATGGCAAGCGATAACATGATATTGAACAAGCTGGAAGGTATTAAGATGCGCTTTGAAGAAGTGGGGCAGCTCATTACCGATCCGGATATAATAGCGGACATGAAGCGCTATGTGAAGTTGAATAAGGAGTACAAAGATTTGGAGCCCATTATTGAGGCTTATAAGGAATATAAAAACATCCTCAGCAATATTGAAGAGGCCAAGAAGATTATTGCCAACGAGAAAGATGAGGAGTTACGCGATATGGCAAAAATGGAGCTGGAGGAGTATGAACAGAAAGTAGAACCTATGGAGGAAAAGATTAAATACTTGCTCCTGCCCAAAGATCCGGAGGATGATAAAAATGCTATCATGGAAATCCGTGCCGGTACCGGTGGGGATGAAGCCAGTATTTTTGCAGGTGACCTATACCGCATGTATACACGCTTTTGCGAAAAAAGGAAGTGGAAAATTGAAGTCACCCACCTTAGCGAAGGAACCGTGGGCGGATACAAAGAGATCGTCTTCAAGGTAAGTGGCAATGGCGTGTATGGTATCCTAAAATATGAAAGTGGTGTGCACCGGGTGCAGCGTGTTCCACAAACCGAAACGCAGGGTCGTGTGCATACTTCAGCTGCATCTGTTGCCGTGCTGCCAGAAGCCGAGGAATTTGACATTGAACTGAAGCAGGAAGACATCCGCAAAGATACCTATTGTTCCAGCGGACCAGGCGGTCAGTCGGTGAATACGACCTACTCGGCTATCCGACTAACGCACGAACCTACAGGAATTGTGGTAACCTGCCAGGACCAGAAATCGCAGTTGAAGAACCTGGATAAGGCCATGAACGAACTCCGTACCCGTATTTACAACCTGGAATACCAAAAGTACCTGGATGAAATTTCCTCTAAGCGGAAGACCATGGTTTCTACAGGTGACCGCTCCGCAAAGATTCGTACCTACAACTATCCACAGGGGCGGGTAACCGATCACCGCATAAACCTGACGCTTTACAATCTCCAGGCGATTGTGAACGGCGATATCGATGAAATTATCGAAAAGCTGCAGATGGAGGAAAATGCCGAACGTCTGAAAGAAACCGGTCTGGAATAAAAAATATAAAAAAATGGAATATCAGCAGTTGGTTCAACAGATTAAACAGAAGAAGAGTTTTCTTTGTGTAGGCCTGGATCCGGATATGGAAAAATTACCGGCCCATTTGCGCACAGCTGCTGATCCTTTCTTTGAGTTTAATACATCCATTGTGGATGCCACTGCGGACCTGGCCGTGGGGTATAAACCCAACCTGGCTTTTTACGAAGCTTTGGGGCTGAAAGGCTGGGAGAGCCTGAAGAAAACCATTCAGTACATCAAGGGAAAATACCCCGAACTTTTTATCATCGCCGATGCCAAGCGCGGCGATATTGGCAACACTTCCAAAAAATACGCCGAAGCGGTCTTTCACGATCTAAATGCCGACGCCATCACCCTGGCACCCTATATGGGGAAAGATTCGGTGAAGCCTTTTCTCGATTTTAAAGGGAAGTGGGCCATTTTACTCGCCTTAACCTCCAATCCCGGTGCTGCGGATTTTCAACTGCAGCAATTCCCGGATGGGGAGCTCCTGTTTGAAAAGGTAGTGAAGAAGTCGGTTGAGTGGGGCACGCAAAAGAATATGATGCTGGTGGTGGGTGCCACCAAAGCTTCCCTGCTTGAAAAGATTCGTGACATTGCGCCCTGGAACTTTTTGCTGGTTCCCGGTGTGGGAGCACAGGGAGGAAGTTTGGAAGAAGTGGTGAAGCATGGCATCAACCCCGATTGCGGTTTGCTGGTGAATGCCGCCCGTTCCATTATCTACGCCGGAAAAGATGAAGACTTTGCCCATGCTGCCCGTGAAAGCGCAGCCGAATTGCAAGGAAGAATGGCAGAGCTGCTGTGGAAATACGAGATTATCGAATAAAAGCTACCATTTACATGTAACCGTTTATGAATTCTTTTTGTTTTATTTGGAAAGAAATTATATAAATTGAAACTTTGATTAAATTAACATTCAAAATGTTTTAGGATAACACTCAAAATGTTTTTATAATACTGTTCTAAGACTTTTGATATTAAATAATTTTAAATACAATTTTTTTTAGCCAATTTGCATTCGTATGTGATTTGAGTATTTATATGCAAAGACCTTATTATTAACCTTAATATTAATCAAAACTTAAAAATCATGGAAAAAAGAAAAAGACAAAGAGTTATTATACTGGGACTTTTCTTTGTTTTAGTGGCGACTTTGAGTTTAAATTTATTTAAAGGTCAAAAAATAGCAAGTGCTGATTTAACTTGTGTGAATTGTGAATTAAGAGATTGCGACACTTGGAAAATTTGCAAACCTGCTGGCGGTGAAGAATGCGATGTTCATGCTCAAGTTCCTATCGGACAACATGATGAAATTCAGTAATTTTTAAATTATGGGGAGGGCTTTTTCAAAATTACTATCATTCTGTTCTTTTCTTTATTAGGGAATTATCCTTCGAGCAGAAAAAATATTTGAGTCACAATTATTTGGTATTTTTAGAAGCCCTTTTCTATTTCTATATATAGCTTTGAATATAAAAGTTGGAGTGTCTTTAATATTTATTATTCTTCTATGGAATTCTATTGAAACTTATAAAATAAGATCAGTTTCTATGGAGAATAGTTTACAACAAGGAGATAAAGTCTTCGTTTTTAAACCTCTTATTGGCAGGCATTTTTTTATTCATCATGACCAAATTATTCTTTTTAAATTAAATGATAGCAAGATTCCTTTTGTTAAAAGGGTTGTTGCTTGCTCTGGCGATTATATTGCATTTGAAGGAAGAAATATTTATGTAAATGGTAACTTGGTTGAAAATAATATTACTACTAAGTTTTTGTACAGGTTGATACCCCAAAGCAGATATTTTAATAAATATTCAAAAATGTATCCTCAAATTAATTTACCTAAATACCAAAGGAAAGAAGGGCTATTGATTAGTTTATCAATTGAAGAATCGAATAAGTTACAGTACTCAGAAGAAATAGAGATTTTAGAAAGAGTGAAATCTTTTGAGACATTAATTAATAAGAATATATTTATAAATAGGAAATATACCAATAAGAGAATAGTATTTGAGATTCCTTCAAAAGGAGATACGATTAATGTAAATCCTTCAAATTATTTAGTGTATAAAAATCTTATGAAACCAGAAGTTTTTTCGAAGTTTAAAAAGTATAGTCAAATAAAAATGAATTATATTCTTAATGGGGATTGTTATTTTGTTGTAGGGGATAATAGACATTTTTCATATGATTCAAGGCATTTTGGTTTTATTTCTGAGGATAATTTAATAGGTAGAGTGGTTTATAAATTAAAGAATAAAAGAAATTGATTAAATATAATTGTTATATGTTAGTTAATAAATGTTTACAACATAGTGTGTTTATTATTATAATTATTGGATTGATTTTGTTACCACAGAAATCATGTAACTTTAGTGATGAGCAAAAAATTAAAGGCAACTTAAAAATTATTAATGTTAATAATCTAGATAATAAAGAATTAATATTATCGGATTATTTTTCTTCCATTAAGTTTCTTCCTTTGGAGACCAAGGAGAACATTTTATTGCCCCGAATTTATAAAATGAAAAAGGTAAAGGATCGTTATTATTTTATTACCAATACCCCTTTCTCGGAGTTCTATATATTTAATGAAGACGGTCGTTTTATAAAATCCATGAATAAGTATGGGAAAGGCCCTGGAGAATATACCTACCTTGAAGATTTCTATGTAACCCCAGATGGAAGTCGCATTGAACTGTATGATATGATGGCAGCCAAAAATATGTTGTATGATAGTACCGGCCTGTTTGTTGACGAGTGGAAACATGGATTTTATTATTCCAATTTCACCCGGGATGCTGATGGCGATTATTGGTTTGGATCGGGATATACCAATTTTATTGTTGATAGAAAAAACTATGCCTGTAATTTATTTCATTTTGGGGCGGATAGAAATCTAAATAAAGCGTGGTTCCCTTTTGCACCGGAGATGGATGCATACATGAGTTTTGCAAAGGTTAATAGTTTCTTTCATTATAACGACAAGCTGTCTTTTCGGTATGCTTTTTGTGATACAATCTATTCCATTGAAGATAAAGTTCCTGTTCCAAGGTATTATGTTGATTTTGGAGAAAAGAAACTTCCCTCAAAATATTTAGAACCTTCTTATAAGGATGTAGGTAAGTTGGGGGATGCCTTGGAGAGAACACAATATGCATATAATGTAGCTAATTTCCGGGAGGCTGAAGATTGGGTGAGTTTCTCCTTTACCTATGATAGAAAAAAACATCTCTGCTTCTACTCTAAAACTGATAGAAAAGTCCATGTAAGTAATCGGGTTTATTTTGATATGGATGCTATTAAATTTAGTATCCCTGCCAGAAAATTTCTTAGCCCTGTGGTTACGGATGAAAGCTATATCTTTTTATTAGAGGCATCTTATCTAAATAAGATTGTGGATTTTGTAAAGAAAAGAGACAAAGAGAAGTGGAGTGAAATAAAAGAAAACTCTACCCTATATCAAATCTATCGACAGACCGCCCCGGGAGATAATCCTGTTCTTATGGTTTGTAAACTAAAATAATAATATTGATTTAAAGTATGGCTAAATGTAAGTATTTTATAATTAGCTCATTCTTATTGGTTTCTGTGCTTTTTGTTATAGGATTTTATTATTTTAATAAGCATAGCAATTCTGAAAACTACAAAACGCAGATTGAAGCCGGGTTAAATGAGTTTATTTTAGATTTGAAATTTGTTGAAAAGCAACAATTTATTTTTGAATCCACAGAATTAACAGAAGATTTACAATTATTAAATATTAATGGTGATTCAGTTAATTTAAAAAGTATTTTGGATATAGAAAAGCAGTTTATTGCTATATCTTCAGGTTATTATTGTACGTGTTCAGAGTATTTATTAGAGTATCTTAACGGGTTTTCTAAAGAGTTAGATTCAAGCAGAGTTGTTATTCTACAAAAGTTCAATGGAATACGAGAAATGCAACTTTTACGTAAAAGATTTAAGCATATAAGTTTTTATCGATTAAGTGATGAAAAAAGTAGTTGCTTTAATATTTTAGGAGATCAATATTGTCTTGGGATCCTTAGTTATAAGGGTAGAATAAATAATGTATTTATACCACTAAAGCAAGATAAAAGCAGAACGGAAGATTATCTGAACATATTAAAAGAAAAGCATTCAAATTAATAGCTTAATATTTGAATAGTGGTATGGTTTATATTTGATAGTCTTGCAAGGAAGAATGGCAGAGCTGCTTACCGCTTATGAAATCATTTGATTGTTTATTGTTTGTTGTTGGTTTTTAGTGCTTTGGTCTGATTTGTGCATACCGTTTATGAAAACACACCCCAATTATTTTTCTAATTAAGGATATTTTGTTCTCTTTGTATTGCGAAATCCTTTGTTCGATGACGTTCATGTGCAATTGATTATATTGTTGTTTGTCAGCGCATTATTTTTAATAAATTACACCATATGCTTTTTTTAGAACCATTGCTGTTTATTATTTTAGCATCAATTGTTGGCCTTGTAGTAGTCATTAGCTTAATACTATTATATCGCTCATCAATTGGACAGAAAGAAAAATTTCTGTGGACCCTGCTGATTGTTTTTTTACCTTTTTTGGGTCCTGTAATTTACCTAATGAAGCATTTTATAGAACAAACAAAGATGAAAAAACAGCGCTATTAGTAAGACGTTTACATGAAAAAATTACAGGGAAGAGGATTGCCCTGTAATTTTTTTGTTTTATCCTTCTTATTTTTTCTTCATCCGCAACAAGTAAGATGACCGCTTATGAAATAATCTGATTTTTCCCTCTTTCCCTATTCGCTTTTCTGTAATTTTAGGCATACGCTCATCAACCTAAAGTATGTTTATTATGACAGAGGAGTTTTTACATTACATTTGGAAGTACAGTTTGTATCCTTCCGATTCTTTACGCACCACAGATGGCGAAGCTGTGCGGGTAATGCATCCCGGTATTTTGAACTTTGATTCGGGTCCTGATTTCTTCAACGCCCGCCTGAAAATCGGAGAGACCATTTGGCATGGCAATGTGGAAATTCATGTGCGCAGCTCCGACTGGAACCGGCATGGTCACGAAAAAGATCGCGCCTACGATAATGTTATCCTGCAGGTAGTTCAGCAGGATGATGGGGAGGTGTTTCTCCCTTGTGGAGAGAAAGTCCCCACCATGGTCTTGCCTTTTCGTGAACATGTGATCAAGGGCTACGAGCAGCTGGTTCAAACCGAAGTGGGAATGCCCTGTTTACCGCATTTGAAGAAGGTGGATCCCTTCCATGTTTCCCGTTGGATTCAGAAGACAGCC